>JANQME010000114.1 GCA_028280205.1 Longimicrobiales bacterium | reverse complement strand
CCGCCCGCACCTCGAAGCGGAACACGAAGTACGGGCTGGCCAGGATCGCCTGCAGCCCCGTACGCACACCGACCTCGAAGCCGCCCTCCGCCGCTCCCTCGCGGTAGAAGCGCAGGAGGGCGTCCACGTCGCGCGGCTCGACGGGACGTCGATACGCCTCGGTCGCCAACCGGGACAGGATCGCGCGGGCGCACGGCTCCTCCTCGGCGGGCGCGGTCGGACGGCAGGTGAAGATCCCCCGCCGGATCGGGTGCTCGGAGACGCCCGTGACCCGCTCCGGCCCCGAGACCACGAGCTCGCGCATGTGCGGCAGGAGGGTGAGACCGTACCCCGCGATCCCCGTGTGCCGATCGGCGAGCGACCAGTCGTGCGGCGACATCAGGTCGTCGACCGGACCCTCCGACGTCCGCAGGAAAGCCGCCGTGACCCGGTGCGGGCCGGCCCGCACGTCGATCGGTTCGGTGCGCATCGAGATGCCCCACGCGTCGGCGTAGCTCAGCCACGCATCGACGGGGATCCGCGCAACCGGCTCTCCGTCGATCGAGATCTCCACCTCCTCGCCGCGCTCGAGCCGGCCCGCGAAGCCCGCCCCGGTCGTCGTGTGCTCGAAGACGATCGTGAAGACGTACGAGCCGTCGGCGGGGAAGTTATGCGTCACCGAGACGCCGCCCCGGGTGCCGAAGGGGGCTCCCTCGACCCGCTCGGACTGCGACGCGTACCCAGAGACGGCATACGCGACGTCCCTCGGCCCGGCCGCGGGATCACCCACGGCGAGGCGGGCGATCTCGGCCGCCGCGTTCAGATACGCCTCGAGCAGCGTCGGCGAGAGCATCTGCGCGTCGGCGATGTTGTCGAAGTTCTCGCTCTTCGTGTCGAGCGGCAGGAAGGTCCCGGCGTCGATCTCGAGACCGAGCAGCGCGCGGATCGAGCGTTCGTACTCGGCACGGTTGAGCCGCTGGAAGGTGCGTCCGCCCGGATCGGGACGGGCGGCCCACCGCCCATCGATCCGCTCCTCGAGGCGCGCTGCGAGCGCGGTGAGCGAGTCCCCCGCCGGCCGCGCCACGCCCGGCGGGGGCATCATTCCCGCCCGGAGCTTCGCGATCACCTTCTCCGCCACGGACGCACGCTCGTGCGGCTCGGCCGGATCGAAGTCCTCGAGAGAGAGGTTGCCGCGGAGGCGGCGCTCGCTGTGGCAGCGAACGCAGTACGTCTGAACGATCTCGCGGTCGACGGTGCTCGCCGGCGCGACCGGGGCCGCAACCGCCGTGGGCGGCGCCGAAGGGTCGAGGGAGCCCGGAACGATTCGGGCGTCCGCGGCCAGCAGAACCCCGACCAGTCCCAGGGACGACGCGGCGATCGCAGCTCTCATGGACGTCGGACGGCTCGGGCATGCAGGGACGGCGGCCGCCCGAACACGGCGCGTCGGGCGGATGCGCTCCTCGGTCGAAACGCCCTTGAATAGTAAGGATGGAGCGCGAGGCGAGCCAGCGAGGGGGAACCCTCTGCGCGCCGAGTCCTACCACGCTCGAGCCGAGCGTCAATATTGCTTGACAACAAAGAGTGACACACAAACTTGACGCCTCCGGAGAAGGCCCGTACGTTGGCGCTGTTCACTACGGTGGGGAGGGCTGGGAATCGGTCCTCTCGTACCGGGTACCACGAGGGTGAGGCCAAGGGGTCGAGCCCGAAGCAAGGAGAAGGAAGATGCCCGACCTGGACGATCCGGATCGTGTATGGCCCACGGGTCTGACGATCAGGGAGTCGGAAGAGCTCCACAAGCACATCATCGATGGTGCGCGTGTGTTCTTCATGATCGCTCTGGTCGCCCACCTGCTCGCATTCGTCTATTCGCCGTGGTTCGGCTGAGGAGGAAGAGATGAATCAAGGTAGAATCTGGTGTGTGGTGAATCCGACGGTCGGCCTGCCGCTCTTCCTGGGCGCTGTGGCCGCCATCTCGCTGATCGTGCACTTCGCGATCCTGAACAACACCACATGGTTCGCCGCCTTCATGGGTGGTTGACCGAACCGCAGTAGCAGTGTGCGCAGTCCGGTTCGCTCGGGCCGGGGAGGTCGTGAAGCCCTGGTCCGAGCGACCGTCCGACGGATGTTCGAGTCGTACTCTCATGGAGGCTGATCGTGATCGTTAGTGCACGCATGTACGCTTCGGAGGAAGCCGCGCGAGGTGCGTTCGCGCAGCTCGAGGGGGAGAGCTTCACGAAGGAGGGACTCCTCCACATCGGCCCGACTCCGGATGCCGGCGAGAAGCTCGACGCGGCCCACGCTGCGGGTCTGGTGAGCAGCCGTCTGGTCGCCGTGCTGCGCCGGGGCCTGGCGAGGGGACGCCACGTCGTCGCGGTCACCCCGATGCTGGGACGAGGGGCGCTCGCCGACCAGATTCTCGACGCGTGGGGACCCGTCGACGCGGAAGAGATACCGGAGCACTCGACGTCGACGCCGGATCCGTTCTCCGAGCTTCTCGGGATCCCGACGCTCACCGAGAGCCAGAAGCCGTTCTTCGGCGCGCTGACGCGCCACGACTTCGCCCCGATGTCGTTCTTCCCCCTGCTTACGAGGAATCAGCGCGGCAAGGCGAAGCTCGCCAACCCGCGCGGCAAGGCGAAGCTGGCCAACCCGCACGGCAAGGCGAAGCTGTCCGCGAATCAGCGTGGCAAGGCGAAGCTGATCGACAATCCGGCGCCCTTCTCATCGTTTCTGGGCATTCCCGTGCTGACCAAGCGGCGCAAACGCTGACGATCGGCTCGCGTCTGCATCCCGCCACGCTCCGAACCAGGTGACCGGGAGATGAAGGGCGATCGGGAGACGGTGACCGGGCGATGAGGGAACTCCGAAGTCGAATGGTGGGTGCATGGCTCCAGTTGGGGCCGCGGTACCTCCCATTCGCGGATGTCGCCACGCCCGACCTTCCGCTCGGGCGCCTGCTCAGGCTCGCGCTCTTCCAGGTGTCGGTCGGGATGACGCTGGTGCTCCTCGTGGGCACGCTGAATCGGGTCATGATCGTCGAGCTCGGGGTCCCGACCTCGCTCGTCGCGATCATGGTGGCCCTTCCGCTCGTCTTCGCTCCGTTTCGCGCGCTGATCGGGTACCGCTCCGACACCCATCGGTGCGCGCTCGGCTGGCGACGCGTGCCCTTCATCTGGCGCGGCACCATGCTGCAGTTCGGCGGCTTCGCGATCATGCCCTTCGCGCTCCTCGTCCTGGCGGGCCGGGGTGCGGCCGCAAACGCGCCGGAGTGGATCGGGCTGAGCTCCGCGGCGCTCGCCTTCCTCCTGGTCGGAGCCGGCGCGCACATCGTGCAGACCGCCGGCCTCGCCCTGGCGACCGACCTGACACCCGAAGAGTCCCATCCCCGCGTCGTAGGACTCATGTACGTCGTGCTTCTGATCGGGATGGGCGTGAGCGCGCTCGCCTTCGGCGTCGCGCTCGCGGACTTCACACCGGCACGTCTCGTCGAGGTGATCCAGGGAGCTGCGCTGGCCGCGCTCGTGCTGAACTCCGTCGCGATGTGGAAGCAGGAGACGCGCCGTCCTCTCAGGGGCGCCGCGCCGCCCGCGCCCGATCCGACCTTCCTGGAGTCGTGGAATCAGTTCGTGGCCGGCGACCAGGCGGTGAGGCACCTGGTCATCGTCGGGCTCGGCACGATGGGCTTCGGCATGGCCGACGTGCTGCTCGAGCCCTTCGGGGGTCAGGTTCTGTCGCTGACCGTGTCCGCCACGACCAAGCTGACCGCACTCCTCGCGCTGGGTGGCCTGCTCGGCTTCGGCTTCGCGTCCTCCGTGCTCGGCCGAGGCGGGGATCCGAACAAGATGACGCTGGAGGGGGCGCTGATCGGGGTGCCCGCCTTCATCCTGGTCCTGGTCGCCGCGCCGCTTGACCAGACCTGGCTCTTCCTCGCGGGCAACTTCCTGATCGGTTTCGGAGGCGCCGTCTTCGGCCACGGGACGCTGACCGCGACGATGAACCGCGCGCCCAAGGAGCAGGCCGGGCTGGCGCTCGGGGCGTGGGGTGCGGTGCAGGCCACCGCGGCTGGTGTCGCGATGGCGGCCAGCGGGGTAATCCGGGACGTCGTCAACGCCTTCGCGCCCCTCTCGTCGGATCTGCGAGGTGTGGCGGGGGACGCCGGAGGGTACGTGGCCGTGTATGCCCTGGAGATCGCGCTCCTTTTGGTCACCATCGGAGCCACGGTGCCACTCGTACGGGCGGCCGCGACGTCCCGCCGGGAGCCGGACGGCCTCACCTTCATGCAGGGCGGAAGCTCCCTGCCCCACGTGACCCGCACGTCGTAGAGGCACGAGCGTGGCCATTCTCGATGTCCTGCGGCACCCGGACCCCCGGCTTCGTCTGACCGCCGACCCCGTGCGCGACTTCGACGAAGGCCTTCGCGCCCTGACGGAGGACATGCTCGAGACCGTGGATCATCACGAAGCGCTCGGGCTCTCCTCGATTCAGGTCGACGACCGTCGCGCCGTCCTGGTGCTCACGCCCACGGTCGACCCCTCCGTGCCCCGCGTGTGGGTGAACCCCGAGCTGATCGGGAAGGCGGCCCCGGGGTTCGTGGAAGAGAGCTGCCTCTCGATTCCCGAGGTGGCCGGCAACGTCATCCGCTCGACCCGCATGCTCGCCCGAGCGCAGCACGTCTCCGGAGAGACGTTCGAGTGGGAGCTGTCCGGCATGGACGCCGTCTGCCTGCAGCACGAGATGGATCACCTGGTCGGCAAGCTGTTCATCGACCGGCTGTCCATCTTCAAGCGCTTCCGCGTTCGCGCGGCGCTGCGCAAGCGGCTCCGCGAGGAGACGGCCATCGCCTGACGACCGCTCAGGTGGGGACGGGCGTCCTGCGTCGTCCGTCCCACCTTTCGAGCGTTTCGTGGGCCCGATAGGATGCGGCGCATGAATCGGTTGATCGTGCGCACGCTCGTGCTTGTGGTGTCGATGGCGGCTCTGTCCTGCGCAGGAGGAGAGGAGTCCGAACCGCTGGCCGTGACCGCCGTTCGCGGGGCGGTGGTGTGGGACGGCACCGGGAGCGCCGCACGGGAAGCCACGCTTTGGGTCGCGCACGGTCGGGTCCACGCGGTGACGCCCGATGATGAGCCTCCGGACGGCGTGGTCGTGACGGACGAGGTCGACCTGGAGGGACGGTACGTGCTGCCCGGACTCGTCGACGCCCACGCGCACGTCACCGGCCTGTGGGCCGAGTCGGGAGTCGAGGGCGAAGAAGCACGCATCCGTGGGGATCTGGAGCTCTTCGCCCGCTATGGCGTCACGACCGTCAACAGCCTCGGAGACGGAGCCGCGGCCGTCGCCGTCCGTGACCAGGCGAGCCCGGAAGATCCGAGAGCCCACCTCCTCGCGGCGGGTCCGGTGGTAACCGCCGCGGACCCCGCCGAGGCGCGCGCCACCGCGGAAGCGAACGCAGACATGGGGGTCGACTGGCTCAAGCTGCGGGTGGACGACAACCTGGGCACGTCCGAGAAGATGCCGTGGCCCGCCGTCGAGGCCGTCTTCGCGGTGGGACGCGAGCGCGGAATTCCCGTCGCAACGCACGTCTTCTACCTGGACGATACTCGCCGCCTGCTGGAGATGGGCACCGGGATGATCGCGCACTCCATCCGGAACGCGGACGTCGACGACACCTTCGTCGAGCAGCTCCGCGCGAGCGGCGCCTGCTACGTGCCGACGCTCACGCGCGAGGTGAGCACCTTCGGCTACGCCGAGCGCCCGGCCTTCTTCGACGACGAATTCTTCGCCCGGCACGCGCACGTCAGGCAGGTCGAGCGCGTCTCGGAGCCCGACTTCATGGCGGCGATGGCCCGGAGCCCGACGGCGGCCGGCTACCGGGACGGGCTCGAGGTGGCGATGCGCAACCTGAAGCGCCTCTCCGACGCGGGCGTCCGCATCGCAATGGGCACCGACGCCGGGCCCCCCGCCCGCTTCCCCGGCTACTTCGAGCACATGGAGCTCTGGATGATGGTCG
>JANQME010000075.1 GCA_028280205.1 Longimicrobiales bacterium | reverse complement strand
CGCTGCGCGAAGGCGCGTCGACCCAATCCCGCGGACGATCGCGCCTGCGCGCCGGCCTCGTCGTCGCTCAGCTCGGGCTCTCGCTCGGGCTCGTGAGCGCGGCCGCCCTGCTCGGTCGCAGCGTGCTCAACGCGCACTCGGCCGATCCCGGGTTCGACGCGCGGGCGCTGACCGCGGCGCCGGTCGACCTCTTCACGACCGGACGCTACGACGAGGAGGCGAGCGCGGCGTTCTTCGAGGCCCTCTTCACCGAGGCGCAGAGCCGATCGGGGATGGAAGCGACGCTGGCCAACCAGATCCCGATCGCCGGCGGCCACAGTCGGGCGTCCGTCCAGCCCGCAGACCGCGCTCCGGACGAGGTCTTCGTCGAGGCGGAGTACGTCGTGGTCGGGCCGAGCTACTTCGAGGTCATGGGGATCCCCGTCGTGCGCGGCCGGGCGCTGGGCGGATTCGGTGAGGAGCCCGAGCCGGCCGTGGTCGTCAACGAAGCACTCGCCCGCAGCTTCTGGCCGGGCGAAGACCCGATTGGCAAGCAGCTCCGTCGCGCCGGTTTGACCTGGCGGATCGTCGGCGTGGCGGCGGACGTCCAGATGCGGTCGCTGCGCTCGCCGGGCAACCCGGCCGTCTTCTACCCGTTCGATCACGCGGGCGTCCCGTACGCGCTCCTCCACCTGAGGGGGGTGGACGGTGCGGCCCCGAACGCGGAGACGATGCGCGAGATCGTGGCGGCGATCGATCCGGAGATCCCCGTCCCGACCGTCTACGACGTCGAGGCCGCCGTAGTCGAGTCGATGGGCGAGACACGCACGATCGGCTACCTCGTGGGCGTGTTCGCCGCGCTGGCGCTGACGCTCGCCGCGGTGGGGCTGTACGGCCTGGTCTCGTTCGGAGCCGCTCAGCGCGTTCGCGAGTTCGGGATCCGGATCGCGCTCGGTGCCCGGCCCCAGGAGCTGACCCGCCTCCTCCTGCGTCGCGGGCTCGTGCTCGCCGTCGCCGGTGTGGCATTCGGGCTGCTCGTCTCGCTCGTGCTCGCCCGCGCGCTCGATTCGCTCCTCTTCGGCGTCGCCCCGACGGATCCGCTCACCTTCTCGGCCGCCGCGATCCTCCTCGTGGGGTCCGCTGCCGTCGCCGCGTGGCTTCCCGCTCGGCGAGCCGGTCGTGTCGATGCTTCGATCTCGTTACGGAACGAATGAAAACGGAGCCATTGACATCCGCGGTCCGGGCTGACCCTTTGGGCGTCCCCTTCGAAACCCGTGCGACGGTCCGGTCCGTGTTTGCGGACGCATATCCGGTCGTCCGACACGGCCCGCCCGAGGAGTCCGATGAGCGACAGCCTGGTGCGACACGAGGCATGGGACGAGATCGAGCTGGAGCGCGTGACCGAGACGATCACGCGGCGCCTCTTCACGGGCGAGCGCATGATGCTCGCGCACGTCCACCTGGCGAAGGGCGCCGTGGTCCCGAAGCACCACCACGAGAACGAGCAGCTCACGTGGGTCGTCGAGGGGGCGCTGCACTTCTGGATCGGCGAAGAGGGTGAGCCCGGGTACGAGGAGCGCGTCGTCTCGGCCGGAGAGGTGATGTTCATCCCGTCCAACGTGCCCCACCGCGCCGAGGCCCTGGAGGACACCTTCGACGTCGACGTCTTCAGCCCTCCGCGTCAGGACTGGCTGGACGGGACCGACTCGTACTTCCGCGACGAGGACGACTGACGACGCTCCCGGGGCTGATCGCCCGGAAGTCGTCCGAGAGGAATCGCCGTCATGGATCTTGGGCTGAACGGAAAGGTCGCCGTCGTCGCGGGATCGAGCGCGGGGCTCGGCCGCGCCATCGCCGAGCTCCTGGCCGCCGAGGGGGCCGACCTCGTGGTCAACTCCCGGTCCGAGCAGAAGATCACCGCCGTGAAGGAGGAGATCGAGCGCGCGTCGGAGGTGCGGGTCGAGGCCGTCGTGCAGGATCTCAGCGAGCCGGACGGCGGAGCGGCGCTGATCGCCGCGGCCGAAGCGGCGTTCGGACGGGTGGACGTCCTCGTCACCAACACCGGTGGGCCGCCGGCCGGGATGTTCGAGGATCACTCGGCCGAGACGTGGCGTCACGCGATCGCCCAGAACTTCGAGAGCGTGGTCAATCTGGTACGGGCCGCGCTGCCCGGCATGCGGGCGCGCCGCTGGGGCAGGATCGTGAACGTGACCTCGATCTCGGTGAAGCAGCCGGTCGCGGGCCTCATCCTGTCCAATTCGATCAGGGCCGGAGTGACCGGGTTCGCGAAGACGATCTCGAACGAGGCCGGACCGGACAACGTGACCGTGAACTGCGTGCTTCCCGGTTATACACGCACGGAGCGACTCGTACATTTGGCGGAGTCCGTCGCGGAGCGCGACGGCACCACGATCGAGGGGGCCTACGAGCGTTGGGCTTCGGAGGTCCCCATGGGCCGGCTCGCGGAGCCGGAGGAGCTGGCCGCTGCCGCGGTCTTCCTCTGCTCCGAGCAGGCCTCGTACATCACCGGACAGTCGCTCGCCGTGGACGGCGGGTGGATCAAGGGACTCTTCTGATGGGCGCTGTGGAATTTCAGGAAGCCGAGTGGATCTGGAAGGACGGCGAATACGTTGCGTGGCAGGAGTGCAAGATCCACCTCCTCGCCACGGCCGTTCAGTTCGGTACGTCGGTCTTCGAGGGCATCCGCGCCTACGAGACGCCGAAGGGTCCGGCGGTCTTCCGACTCGAGCCCCACATCGACCGGCTCATGGACTCGGCGAAGATCTACCGGATGCTGCCGGAGTACTCGCGCGAGGAGCTCATCGAGGTCTGTCAGGACGTCATCCGGAAGAACGGTCTGCGCGACTGCTACATCCGCCCGATGATCCTGCGCGGATACGGCACCCCGGGACTCAACCCGACGCTCAGCCCGATCGAGACGTACGTGGCCACCTGGCCGTGGGGTACGTACCTCGGTCGGGACGCGCTCGAGAAGGGTGTGGACGTCTGCGTCTCGTCTTGGCAGCGCATGGCGCCGAACACCTTCCCCGCACGGGCGAAGGCCGGCGGGCACTACACGAACGCGCAGCTCATGAAGATGGAGGCCGTCCAGAACGGCTACGTCGACGCGATCGCGCTCGGACCGAGCGGCCTGGTGAGCGAGGGGAGCGGGATGAACCTCTTCCTCGTCGTGGACGGCGTCGTGGTCTCCCCCGTGCTCGACGGGACGTCGTTGGTGGGCATCACGCGTAGCGCGGTCATCCAGATGGCGCGGGGTCTGGGCTACGAGGTCGTGGAGCGCCCGGTCCCACGCGAGGCGCTCTACACCGCGGACGAGATGTTCTTCACGGGTACGGCCGCGGAGGTCACGCCGGTACGCAGCGTCGACCGCATCGAGATCGGCGCGGGACGGGCCGGGCCCATCACGCTCGACATCCAGCGGCGGTTCCTGGAGACGGTGCGGGGCGAGAACGACGACCCGCACGGGTATCTCACCGTGGTGGAGGGCGTCGCCGCGGCTGTCTGAGCGTCGCGGCGGGGCCTCAGCCCTCGCGGAAGTTCATGAACTTCCAGCCGCCGCCCATCTCGATGAGGACGTCCATGAAGCGCATGCGTCCTTCTCGCCCGTCCTCCGTGTTGCGCACCGTGAGGACCGCCTCCTTGTAGAGGACGAGCCCGTCGTACGCCTCGATGTCGTCGCCCGGATCGACGGAGACGAGCTCGAGCGGGAGTCCGCCGTAGTCCTCGAGCACCTCGCGCCGGGCCTTCCGGTTGCGCGGGTTCGAGATCCCCCACACGAAGTCGAACGTCGAGCTGCCCCGGCTGTCGGGCAGCAGGGGCCAGACGAGCGTCTCGTACTCCTCACGAGTGATGAGGAGCGCCTGGAGCGCCTCCTCGTCGCGCGCGGCCAACGCGGCCAGCGCGGCCTCCGCGAGCGCTTCGGGCGACCGGTACGCGTTGGACAGAGGCGACCCGGCGGCCAGCTCCGAGCGGGGCCCGCACGCCGAAAGAGCGGCCACTGGGCTAATCAGGAGCAGGGCGAAGAGCACAGCGGGCAGGCCTCGGGACGCGTGTCGCTTCGAGCGAGGGTTCATCGTCATCGTCTGCATTCGAACGTCTTCCTGGATGTGCTGGCCAACGACGAGGGGTGCGGGTGGCACGTGCCACCCGCACCCCTGCGGACCGGGGGCGGACCCGGACCTTCAGCCTCTGCCGAGCGTCAGCTCGAGCCTCCGCCGCACGCGGCGAAGTTCTCGGGGGAGTCGTCGGCCCCCTGGTTGTTCCAGAGGATCAGGCCCTCCGCCGACAGCGACATCGCCGGATCCGTCGTACCGCCCATCCGGGCGAGCGCGTTGGCGATCGTCTGCGCGTCGCGGATGCACAGACCGCCCTCGCCGAAGCCCGTGATGATCGAGTTGTACACGCGGTAGTACGAGCCCTCGCGGAACTGGATTCCATTGTCGGACTCGGGGCCGCCGATCGAGCCGTCCACCACGTTCTGGCCGGCGCCGATCATCGTCGCGTTCGCAACGACGGCGCTGCTCACAGGCGTAGCGTCTTCTTCGTCTCCGTTGTTGGAGATCTCGAAGCCGTTGTCGGCGTTGATGCCGTCGTGCTGGCCGATGATGTACTGCATGAAGCCCTGGTAGCCGTCCGTGCCGTCGACCGAGTCGTCACCGATCCCGCTCACCACCAGATGATCGACGGAAACCGTGCCGCCGAACGGCTCGATGCCGTCGTCCTGGTTGTAGTGGATCTGCACGTACGAGATCGTCGTACCCGCGCCTACGCCCTGGAGCGCGAGACCGTTGAGCTGGTCGGTCGGGGTGACGTCGTCACCGGCGTACTCGATGCGCACGCCGCGCAGGATGCCGGAGTCGTCGACGACGTCCGGCCCGCCGTACAGGCCGGAGTCACCCTCACCCTCGGCCTCGGTTCCCGCGTTGGTCGGGGCCTGGCCGTTGATGACCAGTCCGCCCCAGCCACCGGTGGCCTTGCTGCCGGGCGCCTGCGACGACGTGAAGACGATCGTCTGGGCCTCGGTCGGCGCGACCGGAGCGTTCAGCGGCGTACCCGGCGTGGCGTCCGCAATGAGGCGCGAGCCACGGTTGACGACGAGGTAGGCACCCCGCTCCGGGGCGACCTCGGCGGCGCTGAGGCCGATGATCGTCGTGCCGGGCTCGATGGTGAGGTCCACCTCGTCGCAGCCCGCGGCCGAGCCGTCGGTGCCACAGTCCACGCCCACGAAGGTCGGCTGGACGAGCACGTACACCGTGTCGGAGAAGAGCGTCCGGTCGGCGGCGATGACGCCCTCGAGCGTGTCGGTGGGGAGACCCGTGATGTCACGCGAGTCGGCCCCGTCTTCCGTCCAGATCGTCCACCCCTCGTGCCAGCCCGTCGCCGCGGCCGGGTCGATGGCGCCCGCATACGCCGTCTGGGTGAGTGTGCGCCCATCGACGGACGGCTGGAAGCCGCCGCTCGTGGGGAGCGTAGCCGCCGTGTACCCGGTCGGCATCGTCGCCGAGAAGTCCGGGGGCGTCGTCTGCGTCCCGAAGTCGAACGCCGAAGCGTCCATCATCGGGTCGGCGAGGATGTTGTTGAAGCCGGCCGTCTCGAAGAACGACCGGTTGAGGCTCGGGTTCTCGAACTCGGCCTCGGTGGCCGGCGAGTCACCTCCGTCGTTGGATGCGACGACCGACATCTCGTAGGAGCCGCCGCCGGCCCCGGCGAAGTCCGCCGTCGTGGTGGCGACGGTCACCGTCGTCGTGTCGTCGCCCTGGATGAGCGTCACGTCGTAGTCGTCCGCCTCGGCGGAGGCGTCGAAC
>JANQME010000062.1 GCA_028280205.1 Longimicrobiales bacterium | reverse complement strand
GACGACCTTCTTCGCCGAAGCCGGAGACGTGATCAGCATCCGATCGCCCGGCGGAGGCGGCTGGGGAACGCCCGAGTCGTAGCAGGTCGCTGAAGAAGTATGGTACCCCGCGTTGGGGATGCCACGGCCGCGAAACCAAGGCGGCGCGACGACGCGGAGCCCAAGCTACTCGGAGGAGCGCCAACGCCGGCGGCGCGGCCGTGCCACCCCAACCCACGGACTGTACGACGATGTCAATCAAGGTGGCGGGCGCAGGGGGGTCGCGGCCCGGGAGGTCGTCTCTCCTCCTCGCCGTAGCCCTGCTACGACTCGTCGTCGTTCCTACTCCCGGCCTCGCGGGACCCCTGCGCGCGGGGCACCATACTTCCTCAGCGACCTGCTGGCCCTCTCCACCCGAAGGACACCCTCCATGCACCTGCGCTTCGCAGCGGTGTGCGCCGACGCCCGCACGACACCGGACGGGCGGATCGACATCCACGGCGTCTTCCACGACCTCTCCGCGCCCGGCTTCCCGGCGCAGCAGGATCACCTCGTTCTGGTGCTCGTCATCGAGTGGGAGCGGTCCGACCACGGACGCTACCTCTTCAAGGCGGACCTCGAGGACGAGGACGGAACGCCGTCGCTCACGGTCGAGGGCGAGACCGAGGTGCACCGGCCGGGTCCGGACCAGCCCCCCGCACGCAGTCAGCTCGTCATGCCGCTCGAAGGCGTGATCTTCCCGCGGCCGGGCCAGTACACGTTCCGAATCCGCGTGAAGGGGAACACGCTGGAGGGGCCCGGCATTTACCTCCTCGAGTCGTCCGAGGACGAGGCCGGGTAGCGAGCACGGTCCCATACTCGAAAAGAACCCACCCACGACGAATCGGCCCACGGAGGACCCCGTGTCGGAAAACGGAGAGCCAGAGTCCGGAGAGAGAACGCTCGTCTGGGAGAAGGTTCTCGAGCCCGACGAGCTGCCGGAGGGGCGCGTACGTCCGGTCACCTGCCACCTGGCCACGGTGTGCATGACCCGCCATGAGGGCGTATACGCTGCGCTCGACAACCGTTGTCCCCACCAGGGCGGGCCGCTCGGGGAAGGCTCGATCGAGAACGGGTGGCTGCGTTGCCCCTGGCACGGATGGGACTTTCACCCGACCACCGGCAAGCCGCCCGGCGGCTTCGACGACGGGGTGAAGACGTACGAGGTCGAGGTCCGGGACGACGGGATCTACGTCGGGTTCCCGGAGGAGCCGGAGCACGAGCGCACGGTCTCGGACGTGATGGCCGAGACGATGGTGGCGTGGGACGTGAAGCACGTCTGGGGAATGGTCGGGCACTCCAACCTCGGGCTGGCGGACGCGCTGCGTCGTCGCGAGCAGGCCGGCGAGCTGACCTACTACGGGATCCGCCACGAGGGAGCCGCCTCCTTCGCGGCCTCGGCGTACGGGAAGCTCACCGGCCGACCGGCGGCGTGCTTCTCGATCGCCGGACCGGGGGCGACGAACCTCCTGACCGGCCTGTGGGACGCGAACGTCGATCGATCCCCCGTGCTCGCGCTCACGGGCCAGGTCGAGCTCCAGGTACTCGGCCCCGGCGCCTTTCAGGAAGTCGACCTCATGGCCGCGTACGGGAAGGTGGCCCAGTGGTCGCAGACGGTGCTGCGCGAGAGTCGGCACGCGGAGTTGATCAACCTCGCCTGCAAGTCCGCGATCCTGAACCGAGGGGTCTCGCACCTCGTCTTCCCCGACGAGGTCCAGCAGGTCGTGGTGGGCGACGAGCGGAAGGCCGGGACGCCGGAGGGGCGCATCCCGTCCCGTACGATCACGCCACCCACGGATGCGCTCGAGGCGGCCGTCGAGCTCCTGCGGCCCGCGGAGCGCCCCGTGATCATCGTCGGGCACGGAGCGCGTTTCGAGATGGATCGCGTGCTCGCGCTCGCCGAGGATCTCGGCTGCCCCGTCGTCACGACCTTCAAGGGCAAGGGACTCGTGGGCGACGACCACCCGCTCGGGTGCGGCGTGCTCGGACGGAGCGGTACGCCGATCGCGAGCTGGTTCATGAACGAGGCGGACGTCCTCCTCGTCTTCGGGGCGAGCTTCTCCAACCACACCGGGATCACGCCCAAGAAGCCGACGATCCAGGTCGATCTCGATCCGATGATCCTCGGCAAGTTCCACTCGGTCGACGTACCGGTGTGGGGCGAGTTGGGCACGACGTCGGAGATCCTGCGCGAGCGCCTGGCGGAGAATGCTGCGATCGACCACCGCGAAGAGATCGCGGAGCGGTGGCGGATCTGGCGGGACGAGAAAGCGCGGCGCCGGAAGGAGAACCGCGGGCAGGGCCTGAACGCGGCGACGATCTTCGAGGCGCTCGGCCGCGCCGTACCCGAAGACGCGATCCTCACCGTGGACGTGGGCAACAACACGTACTCCTTCGGCCGCTACTTCGAGAGCCGGCGTCAGGCGGTGCTGATGTCGGGCTACCTCGGCTCGATCGGCTTTGCGCTTCCGGCCGCGCTCGGTGCGTGGGCGGCCACGCAGGAGGACGACACCCCCTTCTCCGGCCGCGCGGTGGTGTCCGTGTCGGGAGACGGCGGCTTCGCACAGTACATGGGCGAGTTCACGACGGCCGTGAAGTACGGAATGAACATCACGCACGTCATCCTCGACAACGAGGAGCTCGGAAAGATCTCGAAGGAGCAGCGCAGCGGCCGGTGGCCGGTGTGGCAGACCTCGCTGGTGAACCCGGACTTCGCGGACTTCGCCGAGTCGTGCGGCGGCCACGGGGAGCGCGTGACCGAGGCGTCCGAGCTGGTCGGCGCGCTGGAGCGCGCAATCGCCTACGACGGGCCGGCGCTCGTGAGCATTCGGACCGATGCTCAGCTCGTCTGAGCCCTCGCCCGGTTCGCCCGGTTCCGCTCCCGGAGCACCCGAGGCCGCGCGCGGGACGTCGGACCCGCGCGTGGATCGGTGGGAGGCACTCGGGTCTGTCGCGCCGGCCGAGCTGCGCAGCGCGGCACTCGAGCTGCACTGGGCAGTACAGCTGTTGGCGGCGGCCGGGGCGGCCTTCGCGGAGCCGGTCGACGACGACAGCCACCGGGCAACGACGTGGCACGAGGGGCTCGAGGCGTTCGTGGGCGCGGACTTCGACCGCCCCTACCCGCTGAGAGCGGCGCTCCGTCCTCACGATCTGACCCTGCTCGTGATCGACCGGACCGACGCACCGGTCGCGGAGCTCGCACTTCCCGGCCAATCCCTGGACGACGCGCTCGACTGGCTGGGCCTCGCAGCCGCGACGTACTTCGGTGGCGCACCCCCGAAACTCGAGCGACCCGCGTACGACCTCCCCGCACACCCGGTCGCGGACGGAGCGGTCTTCACGCGGTCGGTGGGAGCGGAGCGAAGGGCCCTCTCGGCGCTCTACGGGAGCGCGGCCTCGGTTCTGGAATCGGTCGCCCGTGCGGAGGCCGACGCCTCGCCCGTCCGCTGCTGGCCGCACCACTTCGATGTCGCGACGCTGATCACCCTGAGCCGGAACTCGAGCGGGGAAGCCGACCGCACGATCGGTCTGGGACTCGCGCCGCGCGATGCCGATCACGACGACTGGTACTGGTACGTGACGCCCTGGCCCTACCCGGACGCGAGCTGCCTCGAACCCCTCGATCGCGGTCGCTGGCACACCGACGGGTGGACGGGCGCCGTACTCTCGGGGAGCGCCGTCGTGAGCCTCCCGACAGGCGAGCGTCGAGCCGCGGTGCTCGCCTTCCTGCACGAGGCGATCGCGGCCGCGAGGAGCGCGCTGGACTGAGGAGGAGTCCCGACCGGGGAGGCCTCACCGGCGCTCCCCCGGGTCAGGACAGAACGACCTTGCCCACGAGGAGGGCGAAGGCCGCCAGGACGCCGAGCGACGCTTCCCACTCCCGGTTGTGACGGTACTGCGGCCAGGCGAACCCGGACCCGTCCGCCTGCCCGTCGCGCCAGGCGCGGAGTCGGGGCCAGAAGACCGGGACGGCGGCGGAATAGCGCGCGTAGCCCTCGGGGAAGAGACCCGTGAGGTGACGCGCTTCCTTCGCGATGGTGCGGCGGTACACGAGACCGAAGAAGACGACGAAGAGGAGCGGCCACAGCCAGTGCCCGCCCGCGAGGGCGACGCCGCACCCGATGAAGAAGCTCCCCAGATAGAGGGGGTTTCGCGTGCGGGCGTACGGACCCGTCGTCGTCAGCTCGCGGTTCTTGTGGATCGTGCCGGCCGCCCAGCCGCGGACGCAGAGCCCCGCGAGGGCGAGCGCGGCCCCCGCGGCGAGCAGCGCAGGCGTGGGGCGAGCGAGCCAGAAGAAGGGGATCGCGATCAGCCAGACCGATCGGACGCGGAACTTGCTCCAGGAGAACGCCAAGGCTCAGCGGCCGACGACGTTCTCCGCCTCGGCGGCCCGCCGCGCCTGCCCCTCCAGCGCCGCCTGACGCGAATCAGGGTGGAGCGGCTGCCCCATCTGAATCGTGCGCAGGTGCAGCGTGAGCGAGCCCGGGAACTTCGGGATGTCGGACTTCACGTAGACGGGCACGCGGCGCTCGTCGTCCGTGAGGTGGATCTCCGCCTTGCCCCCCTGACCGAAGAGGCCGTCCGTCCGGATCTCCGGTCGCAGCACGATCGTGTCGTACCAGACGCCCTCCACCTCGCGACGTTCCCGGCGCTCGACGTGTACGGTGACGGGGTTCCCGTCTTCCTTGAAGTACCGGTTGAACGAGTACGTCTTGCCCACCTCGAGCGGCAGCGTGCGCACGAAGTAGATGAAGGCGATCTCGTCGATCGGGAGTGCCGAGCCGAGGTCGCCGATGTTCGCAGGCTCGTCCTGACGCTCCCACGTCATGCGGTCGGGGAAGAACTGCCAGTGGCGGTAGCTCGAGTACCCGACCTGATTCACGTCGCGCGCGTAACGCCACGTCTGCAGCGTCGAGACGTCGAACCAGGACTGGTACGTGTCGTCCACCTTCGCCGGCCCGAGCGAGCCCTCGATCTCCATCTGGATGCGGTAGACCGGGTTCTGATCGTGCTCGTCCAGCCCGACGACGGACATGTAGCCCTCGCCGACGTTGAAGATGCCGACCTTCACCTTGTATACGAGCCGCTCACCCGGCCCGAACGGGGCCGGTGCGGCGAAGGGGTCGACCGGAATGTCGTCCGCCGCGAACGAGACGGGCTCGGCGATCGGCGGATAGAGCTCCTTGAGCGAGTCGATCTTCATGTCCCGCTCCGGGTCGTCCTGACCGGACGCCGCGGCGGGCAGAAGCGCGGCCGCGCCGAGAGCGGCCAGCGCGAGAATCCTGATCTTCATGCTGCCTCCGTTCCGGGCGGCGCCCAGAGCGAGCGAGGAAGTCGTGCGAAGCCCAGCACCGTATGCCACGGACGGAACCGCGACGGGCGGGCCTGAAGGTCGTAGCGGTCGTGATCGTAATCGTGGTCCTGATCGATCAGATCGGCGCGGGCGACGAAGCCACGGAGATCACGGCCCTGACAGTGGGCAGCCGCACGGTCACCGTCG
>JANQME010000056.1 GCA_028280205.1 Longimicrobiales bacterium | reverse complement strand
GGTAGGGTTCTGGCCCTCGTCCTTGACCCACACCCGTCGCACACCGATCCGCTCCGCCGTGCGCGGCGCGTCGAGCAGCGGCGTCCAGCCCTCCCCGAGCGTGACCCGGGCGCGCCGGTCGCGCACCGGGAGCACCTCGGCGTACCGCCACAGGTCGGAGCGCCGGCAGGCGACCGCGTTGCGGTCGAATCCGGGACGCAGCGCGTCCAGGTCGTAGCGGGCGAAGAGCGGCTTGCCGTGCGGGGAGAGTCCGATGAGCTGCTCGCTCTCGTACACCTCGCCGGTGCCGGTGCATTCGAGGTGCGTCGCGCCCGGGAGGATGCTGGATTCGGTCATGGTTCGGGGGTTCGGGGATGGGGGTCGTCCGCACGGACGGCGGGGCGCAGAAGTATACGGACTCCCGCGGCGAAGAGGACGACGGCGATGGGTACGAGCCAGAGCGGCGGCGGGGCCTCCGGATCGGAGAAGAGCTCGCGCACGCCCGGCGTGGAGGCGAGCACGACGATCGTCCCGTTGTTCACGAGGTGCATCGCCACGCCCACGAGGAGCGAGCCCGTGCGCCAGACGGCCCACGCGATGACGGTCCCGAGCACCGCGGTCGGGAGGAAGCGGATGGCCGTCTCGAAGGAGAGGTGGAAGGCCCCGAAGACGACGCCGTTGAGCAGGAGCATGCGCCACGGAGGCAGCTCTCGCGTGCCTCCCAGGAGAACCCCGCGGAAGACGATCTCCTCGCAGACGGCGGGCGTGACGGCGAGGAGGAGGAGGAGCCAGGCGAGGCGTCCGGCCGAGTCGGCCGTGACGAGCTCTTCGAGCCCCTCGAGCATCTCCCACGGCACCGGGAGCACGAACGTCTGCAGCCACCCGAGCACCCAGACGAGCGGCATGGCGCCGACGATCAGGACGAGCGCGCCGGCGAGCCCCGTCGCCCGGGGCCGCCGCAGCGAGAGGGTGTGCACCGGATCGAAGCCGCCGGCGGTCACGAAGGCGAGCGCGGGCAGGAACAGCAAGAGCCACTCGGCCGCGAGGAGCCCGGCTTCACCCAGTCGGAGCTGGAGCTGGATGCCTCCCATGAAGAAGAACACCGCCAGCAGCGCGACGAAGAGGAGGGCGGTGCCCCGGCTCGGAACCACGCCGTCGCGCGCCCGCACCTGCCGCCCGACCCTCCAGCGCTCGATCCAGCCCCCCGGTTCGACCTCCGCCTTCTCCCCGCCGCCGAAGAGGATCCGCTCGCTGCCGAACGCGCGGGACGCGAAGACGAGCGCCGCGGCGGCGTAGGCGAGGGTCGACCCCAGGACGAGCAGACCGAGCTCCACGCCGGCCTGCCCGGTCATGACGTCACGGAAGAAGAAGGCGACGCCCGCCACGGGGAGGAGCGAGAGGAGCGGGCCCGCGTCGATTCCGGGAAAGACGGGGAGCATCGCCGGGACGAGGACCGCCATGTAGACCGGCGTGAGCGCGTTCTGCGCCTCCTTGAATGAGGAGGCGCCCACGGCGATCCCCAGGAAGATCGCCCCGAAGAAGACGGCGAGCGGCACCAGCGTCGCGAAGATGGCCAGCACCGCCGGGAGCGAGAGCGAAACCTCCAGCCCGATCACCGCCGTGAGCTGGAGGGCTCCCGTCTGGAAGGTGAGGATCATGCTCCCCAGGTTGAGCGCCGCGGCGACGACGCCGATGACCGCGACGGTCACGAACTTGCCCACGACGATATCGCGCGCTGGGACGGGTGCGGTCAGCAGCGTCTCCAGCGTCCCGCGCTCCTTCTCGCCCGCCGCCAGGTCGATCGCCGGGTAGAAGGACCCCAGGAGGGTGACGACGACGAGGAGGAGCGGGAGGATCCGCCCGAGGGCGTAGCCGCCCACCTCGTCCGGCCGGGCGATCGACGAGTCGGCCACGGCGACCGGAACCGCGAAGCTCCCGGGCAGCCCACGCGACCCGAGTCGCTCTTCGAGCAGGGCGTCCCTCCACTCGCCGAGCACGGCCCGCAGCTCCGCATGAGCACGGCTCGAACGGTCGGAGGTCGCGTCGTAGAGGAGCGTGACCGCACGCGTGCCGTCGTCACCCGCCGGAGCCCCGAGCACCGCGATCGCCCGCGCGGAGTCGGCCCGGATCGCGCCCTCGGCGTCCCCGTCGATCGGCACGACCCGAAGGGCCGAGTCGGCCTCCACCCGGGCGACGAGATCCGGAGGCGGGTCGCCGAGCAGGGCGACCGCCGCCTCTTCGGCCTCCAGGCGGCGCGCTCCGAAGAGGAAGAGCTGCTCCGCCACGATCAGCAGGGCCGGGTAGAGGAGCACCGGGACGACGATCATCATCAGGAGCGTGCGTCGGTCGCGCAGCGTCTCGCGCAGCTCCTTGGCGCACACGACCCGCCACGCGCTCATCGGCCCTCCGCTCCGCCCACCAGGTGCAGGAAGGCCCGGGCCAGGTTCTCCTGTCCCGTGGACGAGACGAGCTCGCCGGGGGTCCCCTCGGCCACGAGCTCGCCCAGCCGCAGCACCCCGACCCGATCCGCGAGGAGCTCGACTTCGGTCATGCGGTGGGTGGAGAAGAGGATCGCCTTGCCGCGGGTGCGCTCCCGGGCGATGAAGTCGTAGATCGCCTGCCCGCTCACCACGTCGAGCCCGAGCGTCGGCTCGTCCAGGACGAGCGCCGGCGGGTCGTGCACGAGCGCCCGGGCCAGCGAGACCCGCTGCCGCTGGCCGGTGGAGAGGCGGCCGCACAACCGATCGGCGAAGGGCGCGATGCCGAAGAGCTCGACCAGCTCCGAGACCCGAGCGTCGAGAGGGGCACCTCGGAGCCCGTGCAGTCGACCGAAGTAGGCGACGAGCTCGCGCGCGCTCAGCCGCTCGTACAGCCCCATCGACGCTGCAAGAAAGGCGAGGCGCCGACGGGCGTCCAGCGGATCCTCACGCACGTCGATCCCGTTCACGAAGGCGGTGCCCGAGGTGGGCGTGAGGAGCGTAGCCAGGCAACGCAGGGCTGAAGTCTTCCCCGCCCCGTTCGGACCGAGGAGGGCGTAGACCTCTCCGGGAGCCACCCCCAGGGTGAGGTCGCGCACCGCTTCGAGCGGTCCGTACTGCTTGGTGAGGGCGCGGAAGCGGATCATCGGGAGGCGGGCGGATACGAGCGCTCGGTCTTCCGTCGTCGTCGGGTCACGGGCGGCCGGAAGCCAGGGAAGCTCTGCACAGGCATGGTGCCCCGCCACCCCAGGAAATCCGGGCCCTTCCGTCGAACCGCCCGAATCGGTCGGGGTAAGTACGAACGACCGGGTGGAGGTCGTCACGCGCTCCGCCGATCGACCTCCGTTTTCCAGGCAACCCTGACCCCCGGCGCCGCATCGAAAGGCCGGATATGGATACCCAAGCAGCGTCGACTCCCGAAGCCCAGCTCATTCGACGGGCCGCCGACGGGGACGCGCGCGCCATCCGCTCGCTCTACGACCGGTATGCGCCGCGGGTCTTCGCCGTGGTGCGCCGCATCGCGGGCGACGACGACCTGGCCCAGGACTACGCCCAGGAGGCTTGGATCCGTGCCATCCGGGCACTGCCCACCTTCCGCGGCGATGCGCGCTTCTCGACCTGGCTGCACCGCATCGCCGTGAATGCGGCGCTGCAGGCGCTGCGCAGGCAGGAAACCCGGCGCAAGCGGGAAACACCGAAGCAGGCGGACGTAGCGATCGCACCGAAGACCCGGGACTCGCTCCTGCAGAAGCGACTCGAGCGTGCGCTCGACGGGCTTCCGGAAGGGATGCGTCGGGTCCTGATCCTCCACGACGTGGAGGGCTATACACACGAAGAAATCGGAGACGTGCTCGGTGTGACCGCCGGTACGTCCAAGTCCCAGCTGTTCAAGGCCAGAGCCAAGATGCGGGCAATGCTCGCCGAAGTGGCCGGCGCCGGGCAGGAGAACGGAGTGGAAGCATGGAGCATCTGAAGAGCGAAACCCTGGCGCGACTCGTCGACGAGTCGCCGACGCCCGCCGAGCGGAAGCATCTGGACGCGTGCGCGCGCTGTGCCGAAGAGCTGGAGGCGATTCGCGAGCAGACACGCGCTCTCGGGGCGCTTCCCGAGCTCGTGCCGCCCCGGGGCGACTGGCGGGAGCTCGAGGCCCACCTGCGATCCGAGGGCCTGATCGACGACCCCGGCCTGGCGAGGCGGCTCGGCTTCGTGCGGACGCCGGAATGGATGAAGGCCGCCGCCGCTGTCCTGCTCTTCCTGGGCGGCGCCGGGACGGGATCGGCGATGACCGCCCGAACGGCGAGTGGAACGCCGGCTGCCGCGGCGGCGGCTTCGGACGTCGAGTCCGCCGCCTCGGCCGTCCGCATGGCCGAGCAGGAGTACGTCGACGCCGTCACCCGGTACCGCCAGCTCCTGGCGGCCGAGGGTGGGGAGCAGCCCACCGCCGATCCGGTCAGCCGGTTCGCGGCGCTGGAGCACCTCGTCATGGTGAGCCAGGCGGCGGTGCGTCAGGCCCCCGGAGACCCCTTCCTGAACGGCTTCCTGGCCTCGGCGCTGGCGGAGCGGGACGCGGCGGCCCGCATGGTCTCCAACCCGCAGGACAACTGGTTCTGATGTCCTCTCGCCTCTTCTTCCGCGGGGCCGCGCTGACGGCCTTCCTGACGGCCGCTTCGCTCGCGCCCGCCCAGGCCCAGCGCTGGGTGGAGCCGGAGGAGCGCGGCTGGATCGGGATTTCGTTCCAGGTGGATCGGGACGCGTGGGGACGCACGTCTTCGGTGGTGATCACCGACGTGCTGCGCGACAGCCCGGCCTACGCGGCCGGCGTGCGACCCGGCGACCGGCTACTGGCCATCAACGACCTCTCCTCACCGTCG
>JANQME010000055.1 GCA_028280205.1 Longimicrobiales bacterium | reverse complement strand
GCAAGTTCGGGACGGACACGTACGAGGCGCTGCTCGGACCCCTCTACGGAGGCCTCTACGCGTCCGACCCCCGGGACATGGAGGCAGGACGGATGCTCGTGCCGCTCCTGCAGAAGGCCGGAATTCGCCGCAGCCTCGTCGTCGCGCTCCTGCGCAAGGGAGGGCGACTCTCACCCCCGCCGCCGTGCTCCTTCGACGAGGGGATGCAGGTTCTCCCGGAGGCGCTCGCAGCCCGACTCGGCGACCGGGTCGTACTCGGCGAGTCCGTCCGCGCGCTCGACCGTTCGGGCTCGGGGTGGACGCTCGAGACCGATTCGGAGACACACCACCTCTCCGACGTCGTGGTCACCCTTCCCGCGCGCTCGACCGCGAGGCTGCTCGCCCCCGTGGCCGCGGAGGCCGCGTCTCGCATCGCCACTCTGACGTACAACCCCCTCGCCGTCGTCCACCTCGACTGCGACGCAGGGCTGAGGGGGATGGGCTTCCAGGTCGGGTTCGGGGAAGGGCTCGCGCTGAAGGGCGTCACCTACAACGCGTCGCTCTTCGGCCGCAGCGACGTCTACACGGCCTACCTCGGCGGTGCGCAGCGGCCGGATGTCGTACGCCTCCCGGACTCCGACCTCGTGGATCTAGCGCGCAGCGAGTTCCGCCGGGTCACGGGGGTCGACGCCAAGGGTGCGCTCGACGTGAGCCGGATCGGGATGCCCGCATGGGATCACTCGTGGCGGGCGCTGGACGGGATCGAGGTGCCCGACGGGCTCCACCTCGCCACGAACTGGGAGTCGAGGCCCGGAATCCCGGGACGCTTCGCCCGCGCACGCGCGGTCGGGGAGGCCATCGCGCGACGGGGCGAAGCATCGCCCCTGTGTCGCGGTGCCGCCGCGTGACCGAGCACACCGAGCTCCACCGGGCGCAAGGGGGGCCGCTGCCGCTCGCCGTGCGTCTGGGGCGGATCTGGGGCTTCACCGGGGTCGGACTCCTGCTGGCGCGTCCGGCCTGGTCGCTCGCGAAGAAGGGCTGGGAGGGGGCCGTCGTGCCCGGTCTGGGGACCTCGGAGTGGCTCGCTCTGGTGGCGATCGTGGCAGCGTTCACATGGGGTGAAGGGATCCAGGCGCTGGGGCGCCGCTGGGTACCGCGGGTGGTCGAGCGCATCCGGCGACTCGGCGGGGAGACGTCCGCGACGGTGCTCCTGCTCGCTCCGCTCTACGCGATCGGCCTCGTCTGCCTGCCGCGTCGGACACTGCTCCGGTCCTGGGTCGGGGTCGCCGCGATCGTGCTCGCCGTCGTGACCGTGCGGGCGATGCCGCATCCGTGGCGCGGCATGATCGAGCTCGGGGTGTCCGCCGCCCTCACGCTCGGCGTGATCGCGGTGCTCCTCCATCTGACGGGGAGCCCGGAAGCGCCCGTCGAACCGGCGGAGGCCGCGACCTGAGGTCCGCCTAGGCCCTCCGAACGGCGGAGGAGGTGCCGAGACGCTGAAGGGACCGTTCCAGCCGCTCGGACCACGCCAAGAAGGAGCCATCCGCAACCGCGCGGCTACGAGCCGGAGGCATGAGGGTGGTCAGGCACGGCGTCGGGGCGTCCGCCCAACGTCGCCCCCCCACCTCGTCGCCCATCGCCACAGCCAGTTGGCGCAGGCGGCCGCGGGCCCACGTCGCCTGGCTCTCGTTGCCCCGCGACTCGGTTTCGAGGAGGATCCGGCGTGCGGCGTCGAAGTCGCGCTCGGAGACGAAGAGGTCGGCGAGCTCGTGGCCCAGGCGACCCATGTCGGTGGGGTTCGCGTAGCGAAGGGCGGCGATCAGATAGTCGCGCACCGCACCAGCCCGGTCCCCCGCACGCCGGCGCAGCGTTCCTCGCGCCTCCTGTGCCACCGCGGCGGACTCCTGGTCGGCCGCGCGGAGGCCCGCACGCAGGATTCGCCCGAGACGGCGTTCCCCATCGGGGCTCATCAGGGCCCGGCCGACCGCCGCCAACCGCGCGAGGCGACCATCGGAACGAGCGAGCTCCGCTACGCGCCGGTAGAGTACCTCCGCTCGCCCGCCGTCCCCGCACTTTCTGGCCAGACGGGCCGCATGGAGGATCAGAACGGGGTCGCCGGGGACCATCGCTGATGCGGTTTCGTAGATCTGTGCCGACTCGACGAGGCGCCCGTCGGCCTCGAGGTGACACGCCCAACGCAGGACCGCATCGAGCCGAGTCATGTCGTGGACCTGCCCGGGCCCGGTCCGGAGTGGGTCGTCGAACGAGCGGTCGTCCAACGGCTCCGAAGAGACGATGCACTCGAGGATCACGCGCTCCTGCCCGGGCGGGAGTGCCGCGATCGTCGACGCGGCACGACGGGCGAGAAAAGACAACGGATGGGCACCGGACTCGACCGTACGAAGCACCAACCGAACGGCATCCGCCTTGGCCGAGCCTCCGCGCGGCGCGGTAAAGAATGGATCCAGCGCGTCTTGCATCCCAACCGCTGCTTCTGAGAGTCATTCTCAACGAACGGAGAGTAGCGGGCGCCCGATCGATCGGCAAGGGACGCGCGGAATGCCACACAAAGAGAACGGCCACCCCCCGGACGGGAGGTGGCCGTGTTGTTCTTCGGCTGCGCTCGGGACTACGGACGAGCCTTGGGAGACCCCGACTCGTAGGTGCCGCACACCGGCGTGCCGTCACGCATCTCGACCTTCACGTCGTCGGCCGTGCATGCGCGATTCGAGTTGTGTCGGCAATCGACGGCCGCACACGAAGCCACGCGCGCAGTAGCCGAGCCGGACTGGGGATTCGGTTGAGCCATGGTATGCCTCCAAGCAGGAACGGTCTCGTACAGTTGACCGAAGTATCGGGTCGAGGCCGTAACTTGTCAAGTGACAACAACTTACGGCAACTCAGGTGCAAATGAGACTCAATCTCGAACCGTTCCCGACTCGTCCGGCGGCATCAGCACCCGTACGAGCTCCACCCAGTACGCCGCCCCGTAGACGAGCGCTGCATCGTCGAAGTCGTACTCCGGCGTGTGCACGGGCGCAGAGTCCCCGTTACCGAGGAAGAGGAACGCCCCCGGCCGCTCCTCGAGGAGGAAGGCGAAGTCCTCCGCCGCGGTCTGCGGTGGATGATCCTCGACGACGTTGCCGTCGAGCGCGACCCGGCGGGCCACCGTCGCCGCTGTGACCGTGGCCGCCGCATCGTTGACGGTGGATGGATACCGCCGACGATAGTCGACGGACGCGGTGCACCCGTGCGCGCTCGCCACCCCGTCCGCGATCTCGGAGAGCCTCCGCTCGAAGACGTCGCGCACGGCGGGTCGGAAGGAGCGCACGGTCCCTCGCAGCGTCACCGATTCCGGGAGCACGTTCCACGTGTTGCCGCCCTCGATCCACGTCACGCTGAGCACACCCGTATCCACCGGGTCGAGGTCGCGGGTCCGGATGGTCTGGAGCGCTTGGACGATCGCGGCGGCCGCGACCACCGCATCCGCGCCGCGGTGCGGGCGTGTCGCATGCGCGACCTCCCCCCCTACGGTGATCTCGAAGAGATCGAGAGACGCCATGACGGGCCCCGGCCGGGCGGCGAAGTGCCCGATCGGAAGCCCGGGCTCGGTATGGAGTGCGTAGACGGCATCCATGGGGAAGCGGCTCAGCAGACCGTCCTGCAACATCGCCCTCGCCCCCGCCTCGTTCTCCTCCGCCGGCTGGAAGACGAACCGTATCGTGCCGTCGAAGCCCCGCGCCGCGCCCAGCTCCTGGGCGGCACCGAGGAGCATGGCGCAGTGCCCGTCGTGGCCGCAGGCGTGCATGACGCCATCGTGGCGGGAGGCCCAGGGTCGACCGGTCGCCTCGCGGATGGGAAGGGCGTCCAGCTCGGCCCGCAAGCCGATCGAGCGCTCGGAATCACCGACCCGCAGGGTACCGACCACGCCGGTGCCTCCCACGCCCGTCTCGACATCGCACCCCGCGTCGCGGAGCGCATCGCCGACCAGGGCGGCCGTGCGGTGCTCGTCCCAGGCCAGCTCGGGGTGGGCATGGATCTTACGCCGCCACTCGGTCATCGCCTTCCGCCGTGCCTCGAGCGCCTCGAGCGTCGACACCGGCCGCTCAGCTTCTCAGCGAAGCGCCGCCGTCGACGACGAGCTCGGTCATCGTGACCTGGCGGGCGCGGTCGGACAGGAGGTACAGGACGGCGTCGGCCACGTCCTCCGGCTCGGCGATCCGACCCGTGGGGATCCCGGTCCGAAAGGCCTCCAGACTCCCCTCCACGACCGGCTCGTCGCCCCCGACCGCCCCCTGGAAGCGCATCTGCATCGGTGTCCGCGTCGACCCGGCGCACACCACGTTGCACCGCACCCCCGAGCGCGCCAGCTCGAGACCGAGCGTCCGCGTCAGCATGGAGGCGGCGGCCTTCGACGCACCGTAGGCACCCATCCCGACGCGCGGCACGAGCCCGGCGTTCGAACCGACCGTGACGAGGCTTCCCCCTCCCCGCCCCGCCATCCGTCGCCCCAGAGCGCGCAGCACGAGGAATACGCCCGTCGCGTTGACCGCGAAGATCCGCCGCCACGCGTCCAGCTCCGTCTCCGTCACGACGCCGAGCTCGATCACGCCGGCAACAGAGACCCCCCACTCGATGGGCCCCGAGCTCCGTTCGACATCGTCCACGACACGGGCGACGGCCTCTTCATCGGAGACGTCGAGCTCCAAGCAGCGCAGCTCGCCTGCGAGGCCGTCGGCGCCCGCGCGTTCGGGGAGGGAGGCGAGAAGCTCCGGGTCCACGTCCGACGCGACGACATGGTGGCCGTCGCGCAGGAGCGCCGCCGAGATCGCCGTGCCGATCCCGCCGCCGGCGCCGGTCACGAACGCGACGCGGCTCACGAGCCCTCATCCCGGTTCGTGCGAACCCGCGCGGGCCGTCGGCCCTCCTCGAGGGTGCGCGTGAGCACGGTCGCGATCCTCCGGGAAGCGGACGGCCCGGTCATGTGCGCGTGCACCGCCGGGATCACGTGCTCGACCACGGAGCGCACGTACGGGTCCCACATCGAGGCATCGAAGTCGTCGTTCTCGTGGTCGAGCCCCGCCCGGAAGTGGATCACGTCGGACTCCAGGCGCCCGTGACGATGCCGGCGCACGAGACGGTTGTTGAGGGCCACCACGCGCACGACGCCGTCGAGCGCACGGTCGGAGAGCGCGCCCAGAACGTGGCCCGCCTCGCGCAGGCGCGCACGCACCACCTCGCGAGACAGCGGCTCGGCGCCGAGGGACGCCGGATCCTGACCCGCGATGATGAGCAGCGCTTCGAGCGCAGCCCGGTCGTCCGGCTCGGGCTCATCGCGCCACACATCGGCCGGGTAGGCGTCGAGGAGCACGAGCGCGCCGGGCGCTCGCCCGAGCGCGCGGAGTCGGATCGCCATCTCGTGCGCGATGATGCCGCCGACGGACCACCCGAGCAGGTGGATCGGGCCCCCGGGGTGGCGCTCCAGGATCGCGCCCACGTAGTCGGCCGCCATCGCTCCGAGGCTCTCCGGCAGCGGCCGATCCACGTCGAGTCCGACCGCCTGCACTCCCACCACGGGGCGTGGAGGGTCGAGCACGTCCGCGAGCGTGCGATAGCACCACGAGATGCCACCCGCGGGGTGGATGCAGTAGAGCGGCGCCCGGACACCCCACCCCGCTCTCGTCAGCTCGACGATCGGGGCCAGGCCGGCCGTCTCGCCCGCTCCGGACGCGCTCGACACCTCGTTCGGGGCGCGATCGTACGCGTCGAGCGCGCGGCCGAGCCCCGCGACCGTCGGGTGGGTGCAGAGGATCCCGGGTCCGGGGTCGAAGCCGAGCCGGCCGCGGATCTCCGCCGGCAGCTCGACGGCCAGCAGCGAGTGGCCGCCGAGCGCGAAGAAGTCGTCCGACGGACCGGGAAGCGCGTCGAGGCCGAGGAGGTCGCGATACAGCTCGGCGACGAGTCGCTCCGAGTCGCTCCGGGGCGTCTGCCGGTCGTGGACCGTCGCGCGTGGCGGGGGAGGCAGGGCCGATCGATCGACCTTTCCGCTCGGCGTCAGCGGGAGCGCGTCGAGCACCACGAGGTGGGTCGGAACCA
>JANQME010000051.1 GCA_028280205.1 Longimicrobiales bacterium | reverse complement strand
CGGACCCGGCCCGGACGACCCCCGACACCCTCGAAGCCGGGAGGGGCTCGCGCCCCGGCGCGGCATCCGCTCCCCGAAGCCCCCCGCGGGATCGACGCGATCCCCGAATGGAGACGACCCCTTGGATACGCCCCTGAACGAGAACCCGGCAGACGACGAGCCGACCGAGGCCGCGCCCGACGCGGACGCCGTCCCCTTCGCCGACACCGGAACGGCGACGGCGACTGCGGAGATCCCGGGCGGCAGCCGGGTGTGGGCCGAAGGACTCACCAAGGCCTACCGCAAGCGGAAGGTGGTCGACCGGGTCGACATCGAGGTCTCGCAGGGCGAGATCGTCGGGCTCCTCGGGCCGAACGGGGCGGGGAAGACGACCACCTTCTACATGATGGTCGGCCTCATTCCACCCGACGCGGGCACGGTGCACCTCGACGACCGCGATCTCACCCGGACCCCGATGTATCAGCGGGCTCGCCTGGGGATGGGATACCTCGCGCAGGAGCCTTCGGTCTTCCGGAAGCTCTCGGTCGAGGACAACGTGCTCGCGATCCTGGAGACGCTCGGACTTCCCGGCGAGGAGGAGAAGCAGCGCCTCGAGGAGCTCCTCGGCGAGCTGGGGCTCGCGGGGTTGCGGAAGAACAAGGCCTACTCGCTGTCGGGCGGGGAGCGGCGGCGGCTCGAGATCACGCGCGCCCTCGTCCAGCGGCCGAAATTCATGCTCCTGGACGAGCCGTTCGCGGGAATCGACCCGATCGCCGTGCACGACATCCAGGAGATCGTACGCGGCCTGAAGGACCGGAACATCGGGGTCGTGATCTCCGATCACAACGTCGAGCAAACGTTGGATATCGTGGACCGTGCCTACATCATGTATGAGGGCCGGATCCGGGTCGGAGGGTCGGTGCCGGACCTCGTCTGGAACGACGAGGTCGCCGAGATCTACCTCGGCCCGGCGCTCACTGCACGAATGCGCCAGAGGTACCCGCGCCCGGGCGCTTGAGGGGGAAGGAGGGGAACGCCCGAGCGGTGCGCGTACGCGCCGCAACCGAGGAAGCATGAGTCAGTTCAACGCGAAGCTCTACCAGAGCGCGCAGCTCAAGCAGGAGATGCGGATCAACCCGCGCCTGTACCAGGCGATGGAGTTGCTCTACATGCCCCTGCAGGATCTGGAGCAGCATCTGAAGGAGCAGCTCGCCGAGAACCCCCTCCTGGAGATGGACGAGGCGCTCGACGAGAAGGAGGTCGAGCTCAAGGAGGACACGGCCGACGACCCGATGAGCGACGACGACGTCGACTGGGAGGAGATCCTCTTGGACGGCTTCGAGGTCGGGGGTCGTCGCCAGCAGTTCGAGAGTCGGGAGTACTACGAGCCGACGCCGGTCGAGGCGCAGGATCTGCACGACCATCTCAACGACCAGCTCCGCATGCTCTCCATCTCGGAGCGCGATCTCCGGCTGGGCGAGGAGCTCATCGGCGACATCGACGACGACGGCATGCTCTCCTGCACGCTCGAGGAGGCCGTCGCCGGGGTGAACGACTGGCTCGACGACGTGCGGCCGGTCGTCACCGAGCAGGCGATGACACTCGAGAGCGAGGAGGAGCGGCACGCCGAGTTGGCCGAGATCGAGCTGCAGTTCCGCCCGTACGAGACGGTCGAGGCGGAGCGGATGCTGAAGGTGATCCAGAACTTCGACCCGCCGGGCGTCGCGGCGCGCAACGTGCGCGAATCGATCCTCATCCAGCTCCGGCACAAGGATCAGGAAGACACGCTCGTCTACCGCATCGTCGACGAGCACTTCGAAGACCTCGTCAATCGGCACCTCACCGACATCGCGAAGGCGCTCGACATCACGCCGAAGGACGTGCAGGACGCCGCCGACTGCCTGAGCCACCTCGACCCGAAGCCGGGTCTGAAGTATTCGGTCGACCCCGAGCAGTACGTGATTCCGGACCTCATCGTCGAGAAGATCGACGGCGAGTACATGGTCTTTGCGAACGACACCAGTCTGCCGCGCCTCCGCATCTCGCAGTCGTACCGCGAGGTGGCGAAGGACAAGCGCGCCTTCACCGGAGAGAACAAGGAGTTCATCGCGAACAAGCTGAACTCGGCGAACTGGATGATCCAGGCGATCGAGCAGCGCCGTCAGACGATGCTGAAGGTGATGAGCTACATCGTGGATCGGCAGCGAGACTTCTTCGAGCGCGGTGTGCAGTACCTGAAGCCCCTCACGCTCCGCGAGGTGGCGGACCACATCGAGATGCACGAGTCGACGGTCTCCCGGGTGACGAACAAGAAGTACGTCCAGACGCCGCGGGGCGTCTTCTCTCTCAAGTACTTCTTCTCCAGCGGGCTCTCCACCGCGTCCGGCGAGGACATCTCGGCGCGGGGCGTGCGCGACATGATCCGGCAGCTCGTCGCGAACGAGGACTCCAAGAAGCCTCTCACCGACCAGGCGATCGTGGACGCGCTCAAGGGGCAGGGGGTCAAGATCGCCCGGCGAACGGTGGCGAAGTACCGCGACCAGCTCGGGATCCTGCCGGCCCGGATGCGCAAGCGGGTCTGAGCGTGTCCGAGCCCGCACAGCTCGACGGGTCGTCCCGGAGCGGAGCCGTCGACACGCCCACTGAGCGGACCGCGCCCGAGGCCGGGACCGCCCGCTCCGACTTCACCCTGATCGTGCCGGCGTTCAATGAGGCCCCGGTGGTTCCGGATCTGGTGCGCGAGCTTCGCGAAGGATTCCGGGCCCACGGCCTGGACGGCGAGGTGATCCTCGTCGATGACGGGTCGAGGGACGGCACGGCCGAGCTCGCCGAGCGGGAGGCCGCCGGATGGGCGCGCTTCCGCGTCCTGCGCCACCGGGTGAACCGGGGCAAGACCGAGGCGATGCAGACCGCGGCCGCGGTCGCCGCGGAAGACAAGCTGGTGCTCTTCGACGCGGACCTCCAGCACACGCCGGACGAGATCCCGCGCTTCCTGGAGAAGCTCGACGAAGGATGGGACATCGTGACCGGCCGGAAGGTGGGTCACTACGACAAGCGAGCCGTATCTTCGGTGTACAACCGCCTGTCCCGACGGATTTTCGACGTGCCGGTCTCGGACCTCAACTCGATGAAGGCGTTTCGCTCCCAGGTTCTCGACGGGCTCCACCTGCGCCACGACTGGCACCGCTTCTTCGTGGTTCTGGCGCACGCCCGGGGCGCTTCGGTGACGGAGATCGACATCACGCTGCACCCGCGCCGGGCGGGGGAAGCCAAGTACGGTGGGGCGCTCCGCATCCTCGTCGGGTTGCTGGACCTGGTCTCGGTCGGCTTCCTACTCCGCTTCGCCCGCAAGCCGCTCCTCTTCTTCGGCGGGAGCGGGATCGCGCTGGCGGTCGGCGGCGCGCTGGTTGCTGCCGTCACGGTCTACCTCCGCTTCGTGCACCCGCTCCTGGGCTTCGAGCCGTACATCCCGCCCATGGGGTACCGACCGCTCCTCTACCTCGTGATGCTCCTGGAGACGGTCGGCTTCCTGCTGTTCGGATTCGGGCTCGTGTCCGAGCAGGTCGCCCAGCTGCGCGACGAGGTCGAGTCGCTGCGTCGGCGCGGTGCCTGGGCGCCCGCGCCCACGCCCTCCACCCCCAGTCCCCCGGCCACACCCGACCTCTGTGAGCACACACCGCACTCTCGTGGTCGTCGGGGCCCGACCCGAGGCCATCAAGATGGCTTCGGTGGTCGCGGCGCTCACGCCGTTCTCCCCCGAGATCGAGACCCGGGTCGCGTTCACGGGGCAGCACACGACGCTCGTGGACGGCGTGCTGGATGCGTTCGCCCTCCGACCCGACTGGGAGCTGGGCATCATGCGCGAGGGCCAGACGCTCTACGACGTCGTGCACGGTACGCTGGACGGGCTCCGGGACGTGGTGCGCGACTACCGACCCGACGCCATGCTCGTCCAGGGCGACACGGCCACCGTCTTCTCCGCGTCGTTGGTCGGCTTCTTCGAGAACGTGCTCGTCGGCCACGTGGAGGCGGGGCTGCGCAGCGGCCACCGCCGGGCCCCATTCCCCGAGGAGCTCTTCCGGCGGATGACGGACACGCTCTCGGAGCTCCACTTCGCCCCGACGGCACGGGCCCGTGACCTGCTCCTCACCGAGAACACGCCACCCGCCTCCGTGCACGTGACCGGGAACACGGTCGTCGATGCGCTGCGGACCGTGGCGGCGCAGGAGCGCCCGATCTCCGATCCGAAGCTGCGGGCCGTGGTCGAAGCGCCCGATCGTCGGCTGGTGCTGCTCACGGCACACCGGCGGGAGTCGTTCGGCGCTCCGCTGCGTGAGCTCTTCGATGCCGTGCGTACGCTTGCGGACTCCGACGACTCCCTCGACATCGTCTATCCGGTACACCCCAACCCGAACGTGCTCGAGCCGGCGCGGGAGGTGCTGAACGACCACCCCCGGATCCATCTCACCGACCCACTCGACTACTTCGACCTCGTCGCCGCCCTGCGCGCGGCGCGGCTGGTCCTCACGGACTCCGGAGGCATCCAGGAGGAGGCTCCGACGTTCGGCGTGCCCGTGCTCGTGCTCCGGGAGGTGACCGAGCGCCCGGAGGGGGTGGAGGTCGGGGTCGCGGAGCTCGTGGGTACGGATCCGACCCGCATCGTCGCGGCCGCCCGTGCGGCGCTCTCCCGTGACGCGACGGGGGCGCAGCATACGCTCAACCCCTACGGCGACGGTCGCGCCGGGGAGCGGATCGCGGACATCCTCGTCTCGACGCTGACGGGGAGGGCTCGCGTCACCGAGGATTGGGACGGCCCGTGAAGATCCTGATGCACTGTGTCTACTACCCGCCGGAGATCGGCGGGCTGGAGAGCCACGTGCACTTCCTCTGTCGCGCGCTCGTCGAGCGGGACCATCGGGTCGATGTCGTCACCTCCCGGTCGATCCCCGACACCCCGACGCACGAGGTGATGGACGGCGTGCGCGTGTGGCGCACCTGGCTTCCCGGGAAGTCGACACTCGGCTGGGTGGCGCATGCCGCCGGCTCGATCCCTCGGGCACTCACGGAGGCCCGTGGCGTGGATGTCCTCCACGCTCAGACGTTCCAGTCGGTGCCGCCGCTCCACGCCGCCCGGGTCGTGACAGGTGCGCCGCTCGTGACGACGTGGCACACGTCGCACTTCCTGCGGCTGGCCGAGCGCCCCGGCTGGAACACCCTCCTCGGCCGCCTGGTGGCGAGCGCGGACTGGAATCTGGCCGCCAGCCGGGAGATCGCTGCGGTGGCCGAGGCGCTCGCGCCGGGTCACTCGGTCGAGCCGCTCACGAACGGCGTGGAGACGTCGATCTTCCGGAGGCGGGAGCCCGTGCTGCCGCCGCCGGCGGACGGGGTCCGGCGTGTGGTCGTGCCCCGCCGGCTCTTCGAGAAGAACGGTGTCGAGTATTTCGTGCGCGCGCTCCCGCATATCCTCGAGCGGTTGGAGGTCGAAGCCGTCCTGATCGGAGACGGCCCCGAGCGGACGAGGTTGGAAGCGTTGGCTGCCGAGCTGGGCGTGAGCGAGCGCATCCGCTTTCTGGGAGCCCAACCGCACGAGGCCATGCCGGCGCTCCTCTCCTCGGCGGAGCTCGCCGTCTTCCCGTCGCTCATGGAGGCGACGTCGGTCGCGGCGCTCGAATGCATGGCGTGCGAGGTGCCCGTCGCGGCGTCGCGGGTGGGCGGCCTCCCCGAGATCGTCGACGACACGGTCGGCGGCCTCTTCGAGCCGGCGAACCCGCGGGATCTCGCGCGGACGGTTTCCGTTCTCCTCGACAGGCAGGATCTTCCCGCCGTGGGCGCCCGCGCCCGTCGGCGCGTCGAGGAGCGTTGGAGCAACGCGCGGCTGGCCGAGCGACACGTGGAGATCTACGAAGACCTCATCAGAAGCCGAAGGGCGGCGTGAGCATGGCGGCAAGCAAGGACCGCGGACCCCGCGAGCGGAAGCCGAAGGAGAAGCCGAAGGGGCGGCCCGAGGGGAAGGGGAGGCGGGCAAACGGAGAGAACGGAGCGCGAGCGAGCGAGAGGCGTGCCGGTCGATCCCGGCCCGACGATGCGGGCGGGGTCCCCGGGTGGCTCCCGCCCGTCCTCTACGCCGTGCTCGCCCTCGTCCTCTTCCGCGAGTTCGTCTTCAGCAACCGTATGCTCATGGGAAGCGACACCCTCCTGGGTGGAGGCTACGTGGCGCGCGCTCTCTACGCGGACGCGATGTCGGAGCTGGGTCGGATCCCGCGCTGGGCCCCCCACATTCTCGGGGGGACCCCGTTCCTCGAGGCTTTGAGCGGCGGGGACTCGCTCTATCCGCCGTCGCTCCTCCTCCTGCTCGTGCTGGAGCCGTACCGTGCGCTGGGCTGGAAGCTCGTCCTGCACGTCTTCCTCGCAGGACTCTTCTTCTTCGGCTGGGTGCGCGCGATCGGCGGCTCCCGTCAGGCGGCGCTCCTGGGTGGCGTCGCCTACATGATGGCGCCGTTCTTCATCGGCTTCGTCACCCCCGGGCACGACGGCAAGATCTTCGTCATCGCCCTCGCTCCGCTCCTCTTCTGGGCGACGGAGCGGCACTTCCGCTACGCCACGCTCGCATCGGCGTCGGGTGTCGGGCTCGTCGTCGCGCTCGTGATGCTCACGACGCACTTCCAGATGGCGTACTTCCTCTTCGGAGCCACCGGGCTGTACGCGATCTTCCGCACGGTTCAGATCGTGCGTGGGGTGGACGAGGTCGTGGGCGCGTCCGCGGGCGAGAACGGGGGGCGTGCGAGGGAGGGAGAGTCCAGAGGGGAGCGAGAGGCCGGAGGGGAAGAGAAAGGCGAGTCCGACGGGTCGCCCGCCGACTCCGGCGCACCGTCGAGTCGTGGGGCGGCATCCCGCGCCGGACCGCTCCGCTTCGCCCTCTTCCTCGCCGCCTCCGTGCTCGGCGCGACCGGTGCCGCGTACCAGTTCGCGCCCGCCGTCGACTATGTGACCGAGTACTCGCGGCGCACGCAGACCACACGGGAGGCTGCCGGAGAGAGCGGACGTGCCTGGTCGAGTTCGTGGTCGATGCACCCCGAAGAGGCGATGTCGCTGCTGATCCCCGAGTTCCCGGGCAACAACGCGAACGGTGCGGACTGGTCGTCCGAAACGTACTGGGGGCGCAACGCCTTCAAGGACAATCACGAGTACGCCGGACTCGTCGTGCTTCTGCTCGCAGCGGTCGCCTTCGCGGGCGGCCGACGACGGCAGCTCCGGGTGTTCCTGGTGGGGCTGGGGCTCTTCGCGCTCGCCTTCGCGCTCGGTACACACACCCCGGTCTGGGGGCTCCTGTACGCGTTCCTCCCGGGCATACCGCTCTTCCGGGCCCCGGGGATGGCGGTCTACCTCTTCGGCTTCGCGGCGATCACGCTGGGCGCGCTCGGGCTGGACCGGCTGCGCGAGGTGGTGACGGATGGCGACGACGAAGAGCGGGCCCGGGTGCGACGCGTCCTGTGGGTCGGCGCCGGGGCGACGGCGCTGCTCGCGATGCTCGCCACCAGCGGCGCGCTTACGTCGATCTGGACGAGCGTGGTCTACCCGTCGATCGACGAGCGTGGGCTCCAGCGCTTGGCCGCGCACGGGCCGAACATCGTGCACGGCGCCTCGATCGCCTTCCTCCTCGCCGCCGCCACCGCGGGGCTCTCGTGGGCGGCGGACCGGGGGCGACTGCCCTGGCGGCTCGCCTTCGCCGGGCTCGTTGCGCTCGTTGCCCTCGACGCCGGCCGTCTGGACGGCTCGTTCATCCAGACGCTCGACTTCTTCGAGTGGTCGCAGCCGGACCCGAACGTGCGGGCGGTGCTGGAGCGCGAGCAGGGCCGAGACGAACCGTACCGGCTCCTCTCCTTCGCCCGGCGGGGACAGGACGTGCTGCCGGCCATGCACGGGATCGAGCTGGCGGGTGGCCATCACCCGAACGACCTGGCCCGCTACCGGGAGCTCATCGGGATGGTGGGATCGGGACTGCCCGGCAACCTCGTGCCGTGTAACTCCCTCGCGCAGTGCACGGCGCTGGATACCGAGTTCAACCCCAACGTCCGGCGGCTCCTGAACGTCCGCTACATCGTCTGGCCGGACGCGGAGCTCGGCGCCTGGCCCGGCGGTTCGGTCCTCTCCCGCACCCAGCTTTCCGGCGGCCGCCCGTACCAGACCCTGCTCGCCGAAGACGGGCTCGACCGGGCCCGGCTCGTGGGGCGCGCCGTGGTGCGCTCCGACGCCGAGGCGGTCGAGTACATCCTCAGCGAAGCGCACGATCCGGCGACCGAGGCCGTCCTGGCCGAAGACCCCGGAATCGAGCTCGACGGGACACCGCCGGTCGGGTCCGCGCGCTGGGTCGAGCGCGGCTTCGACCGCCACGTCCTCGAAGTCGAATCCGACCGGGCCGCCCTCCTCGTGGTGGCCGACAACTGGTTCCCGGCGTGGCGGGCGACCGTGAACGGAACGGAGTCCGAAGTGCTGCGGGCCTACCACACCTTGCGCGCGGTTCCGGTGCCCGCCGGCACGAGCCGTGTCGAGATGTGGTACGCCTCCGAGCTCGTGCGATGGTCCCGGCTGGTCAGCCTCGTGACCCTTGCGCTCCTCCTCGGGGTGTGGATCTGGGGTACGCTCCGCCCCCAGGAGGTGGTCTGAGCACCAGAACGTTCGCGACCCGTGTCGGCCAGCTCCTGGCGACGGTCGTCGTCACCTGGTTCGTCGTCGACCGCGCCGGTCTCGGGCTCGAGGAGCTCCGCGGTCTCGACGTAGGAAGCTGGCCCCTGCGGGTACCCCTGCTGGCGGGAAGCTGTCTGACGCTGCTCTTCGGATACGCGATGTCCGGATGGCTGTGGGCCCGGATCGTGCGCGACCTGGGCGGACGCTCCCTCCCGGTCTCCGAG
>JANQME010000040.1 GCA_028280205.1 Longimicrobiales bacterium | reverse complement strand
TACATCGACGAGATGGACAAGATCGCGCGCAAGTCGGAGAACCCGTCGATCACACGGGACGTTTCCGGCGAGGGCGTGCAGCAGGCGCTGCTGAAGATTCTCGAGGGGACCGTGGCCAGCGTTCCCCCTCAGGGCGGGCGAAAGCACCCACAGCAGGAGTACATCCAGATCAATACGAAGAGCATCCTCTTCATCTGCGGGGGTGCCTTCGACGGTATGGAGCAGATCGTCGAGTCGCGGCTGGGGCGCAAAGCGATCGGTTTCGGGGGCGTGGACGTCGAGGCCCGCAACACGCGCGACGCGGAGGGCACGCTCATGCAGCACGTCGAGCCCGAGGATCTGCAACGCTACGGCCTGATTCCCGAGATCGTCGGACGCCTTCCGGTCACGGTGCACCTCGACGAGCTCGACGAGGAAGCGCTCGTGCGCATCCTCCACGAGCCGAAGAACGCACTCGTGAAGCAGTATGAGAAGATGTTCGAGCTCGAAGGGATCGGCCTCACCTTCGATCCCGCCGCGATCCGTGCGATCGCCCGCAAGACGCTGGAACGGAACACCGGTGCCCGTGGGCTGCGCTCGATCATCGAGTCGACGATGCGCGACATCATGTTCGAGATCCCGTCCCGCAGCGACGTGCGTGAGGTCGTCGTCACGCGCGAGTGTATCGAGGACGGCGTGCCGCCGCTCCTCGTGCTTCACCCCGAGGAGCGCGTGCTGGAGGCCTGAGCGGCGACGATTTCCTGTCGTCCATGCGACAGTTCCGCCTCCGGAACGCGCCCGGTGCGGGCCCGTCCTGTCGTCTCCGCGCCCCCCGGCGTACGATAGGCCGGTACCATGCGCGGCCGCGCGGACGGGCGGTCGTGAACGCCCTCCGGAACGCGACCCCATGGCAACCCTGACCCGCGTCGAAGACCAGGTCGAGGTCCCCGAACGTCTTCCTGTCGTCGCGCTCCGCGATCTCGTCTTCTTCCCGTACGTCGTTCTCCCCATCCTCATCGGCCGGCGGCGCTCGGTGGCGGCGCTCGAGGAAGCGCGTAAGTCCGACGACCTGGTCCTCCTCGTCGCGCAGAAAGACCCCGGAAACGACGATCCCGCGGCTCAGGACCTCTTCCGGGTGGGCACGATCGCCCGGATCGTGCAGGTCACCCGCCTGCCGGACGGAACGTCCCGGGTCGTTCTGGAAGGGATCGGTCGGGCACGCATCAGGCGCCTCACGACGACGACCGAAGCGCTCCGTGCCACGGTGGAGCTCTTCGCGACCCGCGAGGTCGACGACGCAGCGGCGGCGGCGTCCGCCGTGGCGAAGCTGGACCGGGACGGAGACGACGTCGAGCGGGCCCCGCACAATGAGCAGGCGCAAGAGCGGATTCGGCGTCTGTACGGGGAGTACGCCCGACTGCACGACCGCATCCCGGAGGAGCTCTCCGGCGGGCTGTTGGGTGGGGGTGACCGCCAGCGCTTCGCCCATCTCGTCGCGGGCCACCTGATCCTGCCCTCCGTCGAGAAGCAGGAGATCCTCGAGACGACGACGTGTGACGAACAGCTCGAGATTCTCAGGGAGATCCTGGTGCGGGAGATCGAGATCCTGCGCATCGAGCGGAAGCTCGACCGGCAGATCCAGCTCCAACTCGGCGGGAAG
>JANQME010000439.1 GCA_028280205.1 Longimicrobiales bacterium | reverse complement strand
TTGATGTTCGACAAAGCGTGCGTCTCCACCTCCTCCGTGTAGAAGACCTTGCTCAGACCTTCCAGATAGATCAGTGGATGCTCTCCTGACATCGTCGTCGCCTCCGTGGGCAGTGATGGCGAGCGGAGTCGTATCCGCCCCCCGGGGATGGTCGGCCGGGGCCCTGCCCCGCACCGGATCGGTGTCTAATTCCTGATCTTCACGCGGTCGAAGCCGTCCCAGCGCGACATGTCGGAGAGGATCACGACGTCGCCCTCGACGAGCCCGTCCAGCACCTGGATGTCGTTCACGGAGCTCGCACCGAGCTGAACCGTGATGCGGTCCGCGAAGTCGCCCTGCGGCGTCATCTTGAAGATGCTCACCCGCTGGTTGGGCTGACCGAACGTCGGCCGCCCGACGTACGTCACGTCGTCGAGCCGCTCGATGATCACGTTGCCGTCCACGCTCAGGTCCGGCCGCGCCGACGGCGGCAGCTCGGGCGGGAGCGAGACGTCGATCGTCACCGTGCCGTTGCGTACGGCCGGGTCGATGCGCGTCACGGTCCCCATGATCGTATCCGAGCGCGTGTCGATCATCGCCGTCTGACCGATGACGATGTCCTGCGCCTGCGTCTGCGTGATGCGGATCTCGGCCTTGAGACGGCCCGGCACCACGACCCGCGAGAGGTTCTGACCCGACTGGACCCACTGACCCTCCTGGAGCGGGATCTCGAGCGGGGCGAGGACACCGCCCGTGGGAACCGCCACCTGCATCGACTGCAGACGCTCGCGGTTGAAGGTCACCAGCTCTTCGAGGCGCTCGATCTGCTCCTCCTGCGCCTCGAGCTGCTCACCCGAGGTGCGCTCCATGACGTCGAGCCGGTCCTCCTCCATCTGGAGCCTGAGCTCGAGCTCGTCCATGAGCTCCTTCGTGCGCTCGAGGTCGTCCCGCGCCACCAGATCCGGATTCTCGTCGAAGAGGCGCTGGTTCGTCTCGTAGTTGCGCTCGGCGTCGAGGTACTGGGTGCGCACCGTGGCGACGGTCCCGCGCTGCGTCAGCTCCTGCGTCTGCAACGACGTGCGAAGCTGCGCGAGCGAAGCCCGGGCCTGCGAGAGCTGCTGCTGGGCCTGCAGGAGCTGCATATCCACGTCCGGATTGCTCATGCGCATGATGAGCTCTCCCTGGTCGACCTCGGTCCCGGGCAGCGCAAGGATCTGCTCGATCCGACCCGCGGTGACCGCCGTGATCCAGCGCATCTGCTCGGGCACCAGCGTGCCCGGCCCGCGCACCTGGCGGATCATTGTCCCGTGCTCGACGGTATCGCGCCAGACGACCGCTCCGTCCACGGTCGGCGCGGCGGTCGGAAGCAGCCGCGGTACGAAGACGGTGAGAGCGAGGAGCGCCACGCCCGCGACGCTCCAGACCAGCCTCTTGCGCTTCTTCTGCGGCTTGGTGTCTCGGATGATGTCCAAAAGTTCGTCCCCTCGTCCCCGTTATTGCTGCGTCTGCGTGTGGAGCGTCCGCCCGACGGCGGCCTCCAGCACGACAAGGCTGTAGTGGAATTCGTACAACGCGTCCAGGTAGCCCTGGTCGGCCGTGGTCATCGTCGTCTGCGCGTCGAGCAGCTCCAGGAGGCTCGCCGCGCCCAGGGCGTAGCGCCGCTGCTGGAGGAGGAGCTGTTCCTCGGCCAGCGTGCGGTTGCGCTCCTCGGCGATCACGACGCGGTGCGACGACACCAGGTTGTCGTACGCGTTGGTGACCATCGTGCGCAAGCGCAGCTCCTCGGCCCGGCGCGCGTGCTCGGCGTCCTCGGCGAGGTTGTTCGCATCCGAAACCTGCCGTTCCCGCGTGAAGCCCGTGAAGATCGGGAGCGACACCGAGAGCGTCGCCCGCATGGGCAGCGTGGTGAAGTTGAACGGGAAGACCTGGTTCTGGGCCAGCGCCGCCTGGCGGTCCGCTTCTGTGATGACGAACCGCGAGCAGTCCCCCCCGCCTGCCGGATCGGGCAGCCCCCCGGGAATCCCGCCGTTCAGCGCGTTCACGAGTTCGCAATTGTCGATCTGACTCTCCGCCCGCCCATCGACCTGCTGGAGCACGAAGTCCTCGTTGAGCGCCTGCCGCGCCTGGCCGGAGAACTGCGCGGAGAGGTTAATCGACGGCAGGTACTGTCCCGTCGCCACTTGGCGGGCCGCGGCCCGGGTCGAGCTCTCCCGCGCCCGGAAGGAGCGCAGCGACGGGTGCTGCTCCATCGACCACTGCATGAGCTCCTCGAGCTCGAAGTCCGGCTCGAAGACCTCGAACTCGCTCGAGAGCCTCACCTCGGGCGTGAGCTCGGTTCCGATCTGCTCGGCCAAGAGGAGCCGAGCCTGTCGGAGGTCGCGTTGGGCCTGGATGAGCCCCACCTCGGCGCGGCCGAGATCGACCTCCGCCTGCTTCCCATCCGTCCCCGCCACGGCGCCCTGCTCCACGCGCGTGTTGACGATCTGGAAGTTCTGCTGTGCGCGGTCGAGCTGGCGCTGGGCCACGTCGACGCCGTCCTGGGCCCGCAGCACCGTCATGTACTGCAGGCTCACCAGCGACCCGAGGTTGAAGTCCTCGGACTCGATACGAGCCTCGGTGGCCGCTCGGTTCGCGCGCGCGTTCTTCACGCCGAAGATCGTGTTCCCGTCGATCGTCATCCCGAAGTTCACGCTGTAGCCCGAGAAGGCCCAGTCGGTGACCTGGTCCTCGAGGATGACGGTTCCGAAGACCTGTTGACCCGCCTCCTGCCACGAGCCGAAGCCGCTTACGGTAAGCGACGGAACGAACTGTGCATACGACTCACGCACCTGCCAGTCGGCGGCGGCCTGGTCGTTGGCCGTAGTCAGGAACGTGGGGTTGTTCGAGCGAGCCAGCTCGATCGCCTCTTCGAGCGTCAGCTCCTCCGGTACGGCCTGTCCGAATGCGGTCGTCGCGAAGATGCCGAGAAGCAGCAGCCCCACGGTGAGTGCCCGCAGCGCGATCCGGTCCGCGGTTTCGATCCACACGTTCATCACCTCTCGATCCCTTCGTGCCCTGTTCATCACTCCCGCTCCCGTCGTCCTCCTCCGTGGGCTACCGGACGCCCCTGCGTCCCCCTGCAGCCCGAGACCGAATCGCCCGACCGGAGCCGGCGGGCTGATCACCGACCCATCCCATCGCCACCCTTCATCCCTCCGGCCGAGCGCCGAACGGTCTCTGTATACCCTCTCCTTCGAAAGAGCCGTGCCAAAAGTTTCGAATCCATCCATATATTTGATCAGCAAGGATTTATGGAATTTACCGGAAGTTCCATCGAGATCGTCCGATCGGTGGATTCGCGACGACGCGTCCCAGAACCGAACACCTATCCGAACGCGCGGGGTGGACGCGGGCGCCCGGGCCGCGTACCTCGTGGATTCGCGCGAGACCGCCGAACGCGAAGCGCTCCTGCCCCCAGGCCAACGATGAGCCTACCCACCCACCTCTCAAGCCCCCTTTCGAGCCCACCCGCCCCCCGTCCCGACCCCCTCTCGAGGCCGCCGGTCCGCTCACGCGCGGTGGCGTGGCTGCTGCTCGCAACCGGCCTCGGTCTCTTCACCCCCGCGCCTCCGCTCGCCGGGCAGACACCCGCCCGGCCGTGCGCCGACGAGGCACATCGGCACTTCGACTTCTGGGAGGGTCGCTGGGTCGTGCGACGCGCCGGTGGTGCGCTCGCGGGCCACAACACGATCTCGGTCACGCTGGGCGAGTGCGTGCTCGAGGAGTGGTACACGACACCCACCGGGTACGAGGGGCGGAGCGTGAACGCGTGGGACGCCGCACGGGGCGTCTGGCACCAGACGTGGGTCGACAACGGCGGCCTCGTCCTCGTGCTCGAAGGCGGCTACGAAGGTGAGACGATGGTCCTGCGCGGCGAGATGCCCGGAGCGGACGGACGGGTCACACGCAATCGCATCTCCTGGTCCCGCATCGATGGCGACCCCGACCGGGTCCGGCAGCTCTGGGAGGTGAGCACCGACGACGGCGCGACGTGGTCCACCGCCTTCGACGGCCGCTACCTCCGCCAGAGCAGCGCCGCCGACTGGGACGTGCTCATCCGGGGCGGCACCGTCGTGGACGGCAGCGGCGGTCCCGGCTTCCGCGCCGACGTCGCGGTGCGCGGGGATCGGATCGCGCGCGTTTCGCGCGAGCCCCTCGACCCGGAGCGCGCCGCCCGCGTGATCGACGCCGACGGTCGGGTGGTGGCTCCGGGCTTCGTCGACATTCACACGCACCTCGAACCCCTTCCGTTCCTCCCCGGAGCGGAGAGCCACGTCCGGCAGGGCGTGACCACGGCGCTCGGCGGGCCGGACGGCTCCTCGCCCCGGCCGCTGGCGGAGTACCTCGACAAGGCGGCCGCGCTCGGGGTCGGGATCAACGTCGGCTTCACCGTGGGCCACAATACGGTCCGCCGCGCCGTGATGGGCCTCGAGGACCGGGCGCCGACCGCGGAGGAGCTCGCCGAGATGCGCGCGATGATCGCCCGGGGGATGGACGACGGAGCGTGGGGCATCTCGACCGGGCTGAAGTACCTCCCGGGCGCCTTCTCCGACGTCGACGAGGTCGTCGCGCTCTCCGAGGAGGCCGCCGCACGCGGGGGCTTTTACACCTCGCACCTGCGCGAGGAAGGGCTCGGCCTGTTGGAGAGCGTGGCCGAGGCGATCGAGATCGGGCGGCGCGCGGACATCCCCGTCGTTCTGACGCACCACAAGGTCGTCGGCGCCCCCATGTGGGGCGCCTCGGCGACGACGCTCGCGATGGTCGACTCGGCGCGCGCGGCGGGCACGGACGTGATGATCGACCAGTACCCCTACACCGCGAGCTACTCGGGCATCACGATCCTCGTCCCCGCCTGGGCGATGGCGGGTGGCACCGACGCCTTCCTCGAGCGCATGGACGACCCTGCACTCGCGGACAGCATCCTCGCGGGGATCGAGGACAACATCGTCAACGACCGCGGGGGCAACGACCTGCGCCGCGTGCAGCTCGCCCTGGTGGAGTGGGATCGCTCCCTCGAGGGCCGCACGCTCCACGACTGGGCACTCCGGGAGGGGATGGAGCCGACACCGGCCACGGGGGCGAAGCTCGTCGTGGAAGCGGTCCGCCGGGGCGGCGCGCGCGGGATCTACCACGCGATGTCCCAGGAAGACGTCGACGCCATCATGGCGCACCCGTGGACGATGATCGGGTCGGACGGGCGCCTCGTGGCGCTCGGCGACGGCCACCCGCACCCACGCTGGTACGGGACGTTCCCGCGCGTTCTCGGCGTCTACGTCCGGGATCGCGCCGTGCTCGAGCTGGAGGACGCGGTCCGCAAGATGACCGCCCTGCCGGCCGAACGGATCGGGCTGCGCCAGCGCGGTCAGGTGCGTGCGGGGTGGTACGCAGATCTGGTCGTCTTCGACCCCGACGCGGTGGCCGATCGCGCGACGTTCGACGACCCGCATCGGTACCCCGTCGGGATCGAGACGGTGCTCGTAAACGGCCGGCTCGCCGTGGACGGCGGCGAGTACCGGGACGAACGCGCCGGCGCCGTGCTCCGGCGCGGTCGAAACTGACGCCATGACGAGCGCATCGAACGGCCTCGCACGCCTCGAGGAGCTCCTGGGTGCGGGGCGCGTGGAGCGGGACGTCCGCCTCGCTCCGCTCACCACGTTCCGCATCGGAGGTCCGGCGGACGCGTTCGTGCGCGCACGCACCCCGGGCGAGCTCGTGGACGCGGTGAGCGCAGCCCGCGAGGCCGGGCTCCCGTGGTTCCTGCTCGGGCGTGGCGCCAACATCCTGGTGGGCGACCGGGGCTTCCGCGGCGTGGTGATCCACTCGTTGGGGGGCGGCATCGAATTCCTCGACGACGGCGCGCGCGTCCGCGCCGGGGCCGGCGTCGAAACCTTCCCGGATCTCATCGACGCCACGGTCGCCCGCGGGCTCGGCGGGCTGCACCACTTCGTCGGCATCCCGAGCACGGTGGGCGGTGCGCTCTGGCAGAACCTCCACTTCCTCTCCCCCGCACCCGCGCGCGAGCGCACGGTCTTCATCGAAGAGGTCCTCGAGTCGGCGGAGATCCTGACCGAGGAAGGAGAGCGCCGCGTCGTCGACGTCGACTACTTCGACTTCGGGTACGACAAGAGCGTTCTGCACGTCCGGGACGACCTCGTGCTGTCCGCGACCTTCCGGCTCGAATCCCGCCCGCTCGAGGAGCTGCGGCGCGTGATGCGCGAGAACCTCGAGTGGCGCGACGAGCGCCACCCCGACCTGTGGCTCTACCCGTGCGCCGGCTCGATCTTCCTGAAGATCGACGGGATCGGGGCCGGACGCCTCATCGACGA
>JANQME010000408.1 GCA_028280205.1 Longimicrobiales bacterium | reverse complement strand
TTCCACGACATCGCGCCCGCGAAGGCGCTGGGCTTCACCTGTGCCTGGGTGAACCGCCGGGGTGACCGACCGGGAGGCGGGGCGACGCCCCCGGCCGATGCGATTCCCGATCTGGAGGTTCCCGATCTCGCGACGTTGGCCGAGAAGGCGGGCGTCGGCTGACCTACGCTCGTCTACTCCGAGCGGAGCCAGAGCACCTCGTACGGCTCGAGCCTCAGCGACGCCATCCCGTCCGGAACGTCGAACGAGCGTCGGGAGACGAGATCGAGCGCCCTCGGGCCGAAGGTCTCTCCGGCGTCGACGTGGACTTCGACGGGCCGGTCCACGACGCTGATGAGGCAGAGGACGGGCGGTCCCGCGTCCGGCCTGCGCAGGACGGCGAAGACCTCGGGGCCCGCGTCCAGCGTCTCCTGGGCGCTGCATGGGTGGAAGGCCGGCTCGGCTCTGCGTACGTCCAGCAGCGCGAGGAAGCGGTCGGAGACGCGACGCGTCGCGCTCGACCTGCGCGCCAGGAGGCGCCGCAGGATTCGCTCGTGGATGGCGGTGCGGTTGATGTCCCGCTTGGACGCGGTGCGCGCGACCGCGTCCAGGTCGTTCCGCGAGCCGATGAGGGCCGGGAAGTAGACGCCGGGCACGCCCTTCAGCACGAGCGCGACCGCGCGCGATGCCATGAAGCGGTCGACCTGCAGCTCGGGATCCTCGCCGTTGCCGATTCGGTTGAGGGCGCTGAACCAGGTGACGTTCAGCTCGTACGGGCTCTCGCCGCCGTGGCGGTTGCTGCGCATCGATACGAGGCCGCCGTGCTCGACCGCCCGACGGCACATCTCCTCGATCTCCTCCTCCGAGAGGATTCCGCGGGCGCCCATGAGTCCGATCCCGTCGTGCGACGACAGGAAGTTGAGGAAGTGCGTGGTCGGCGAGGGAGGCTCGAGGTCGCGGGCCCACCGCGTGAGCGTCGTCGCGTCGCCGGAGAGGAAGGTGTGCAGGACCAGCGGCGGGAGCGCGAAGTTGTAGACCATCTGCGCCTCGTCGTCCCCCGATCCGAAGTACGACGTGTTGTCCGGGTGCGGGACGTTGGTCTCGGTGATCAGCGCGACGTGCGGCTCGACCACGTCCAGGACGGTGCGCAGGAGCCGGATGAGCGCGTGGGTCTGGGGAAGGTGCGCGCACGACGTGCCGAGCTCCTTCCACAGGTACGTCACCGCGTCGAGCCGGATGAGGTCCGCTCCCCGGCGTACGTAGTAGAGGAGGAGGTCGAGGATCTCGAGGAGGACCGCCGGATTGCGGTAGTTCAGGTCCGCCTGGTCCTCGGAGAAGGTCGTCCACACCCACCGGGGCCCGTCGACCGTCTCGGTCCGGGTGAGGAGGGGTGAGGTGCGGGGCCGCAGGATCCGACCCATATCCTCCGGCCCGATGGCGTTAGGGCTCGTGAAGGAGAGAAAGAAGTCCGCGCGGTTCGGTTCGGCCGCGCGGAAGTCGTGGAACCAGCGGCTCTCCTTCGACGCGTGGTTGAAGACGCCGTCGAACATGAGGCGGAACGAGTCGTTGAGCGCCGCGATGTCGCTCCACGACCCGAGGCTCCGATCCACGTGCCAGTACGACATGACCGAGAACCCTCGATCCGACGACCAGGGGAAGAAGGGCAGGAGGTGGATGGTCGTCACGAGGCCGTCGAAGTACTCCTCGGCGACGCGCCGGAGGGTCTGGAGGGGGACCTCGTCGTCGGCGACGATCAGATCCGCATACGTGATGAGGATCACGTCCTTTTCGTTGAAGCGCTCGCTCGCCCCGGGGGCCGCGGGCCCGCCGGGTGCTTCGGGCCTGCGGTGCGCGTGGTGGACCCGGAGGATCCGCAGCACCTCGTCGGTGAGCTCCGGCACCGCTCCGGCTCCGTAGTCCTCGGCGAGCAGGCCTTCGAGACGTTCCCGCGCCTCCGGCGGCACGTCCAGGGGCGGCCGGGTATAGTCGGCCTCGCGCGAAAAGGCTCGTGCGAGGCCGACACCGTCGTGTTGGGGGGGCATTCCGCTCCTCGGGCAGGGGCGCGGTCGGTCGGGCACGAGGGCCGACTCGGCTGTCGGGCATGGGTGCCGTGGCCGTCGCCCCGGCTCTGCTCTATCCTATGTCGCTCGACGCCGTCGTTCGACCCTTCCCTTCGAGGCGTTTCGATCACGACGTCGCGACGACGACTGATCGACAGGTTGGAGACCCAGTCATGAGACCACGACTCCGCACTCTTCTCCTCGCCCTTCCCCTGGTGGGTCTGCTCCCCGAGGGGGCCGGGGCCCAGCAGGCGACGCGCACCCAGCCCGTGGAGGGCATGCGGGACAACGCCACGGGGTACCATGCCCTGGTCGGTGCCCGGGTCGTAACCGCTCCGGGACAGGTTCTCGACGAGGCCACGATCGTCATCCGCGACGGGATCATCCGCGAGGTCTCCGAAGGCTCGGACGCCCCTGCGGGCGCTCGGGTCTGGGATGTCTCGGGACACACCGTCTACCCCGGCTTCATCGATGCCCACGCGGATCTCGGCATGGACGCGGTCCCCGAGGGCGGCGACGTCGGGCCGACGCACTGGAATCCGCAGGTGCGGGCCTGGTTCAGCACGACCCGAAACCTGCAGGATGACGCCGAGCGCCGCGCGGCGCTGCGCTCCCAGGGCTTCGGGACCGCGCTGGTCGTCCCGAAACAGGGCATCTTCCGGGGCACGGCCTCGGTGGTGAACCTGGGCGATGCCGGCGTGCGGGGGCGCGTGCTGCGACCCGACGTGGCCCAGTCGATCGGCTTCCAGCGTTCCTTCCAGCTCGGTGGATCGTACCCGAACTCGCCCATGGGGACCGCAGCGCTCATGAAGCAGACGTTCATGGACGCCGATTGGTACATCCGGGCCTGGGATGCCTACGAATCGAGCGGCCGGGCCTTGCTTCCGCCCGAGACGAGCGAGGCGCTCGCCGCCCTCGAGGACGCGGTGCAGGGTGGTCAGCCGGTCTTCTTCGAGACGCGGAGTGAGGAGGAGTACCTCCGTGCCCTCGACATCGCCGCCGAGTTCGGCGTCGACGCCTGGTATCGGGGCAACGGCCAGGAGTATCGGATCCTCGACGTCCTGAGTGGGCGCGCGGAGCCGCTCGTCGTGCCGCTCGCCTTCCCGGACGCGCCCGACGTCTCCGATCCGGAGGCCGTGCTCAACGCCACGCTCGCTGATCTGCGCCACTGGTATCTGGCGCCCGCGAGTCCGGGCCGGCTGGCCGAGACCGGGGTCCGCTTCGCGATCACCGCGGATGGTCTCACTTCTCTCAACGACTTCCTTCCGAATCTGCGGACGGCGGTCGCGCGCGGGCTCTCGCCCGATGCGGCGCTCGCGGCCCTCACCATCACGCCCGCGGAGTGGCTCGGGCTGTCTCGCAGCCACGGCACGATCGAGCAGGGCAAGGTGGCCAACCTCGTCGTGACCGAGGGCGATCTCTTCACGGAAGAGGCGACCGTGCGTGACGTCTGGGTGCAGGGTCAGGTGTACGGTGTGACGCGTGCCCCCGAAATCGACCCCCGGGGCACCTGGCGCATCGCCTCGAGCGACGAGTGGGGCTTCGACGCCGTGCTCGAGATCGAGGGTCCGCTGAACCGGCTGCGCGGCACGATCGAGGTGGCACCGGGCCCCACCGTGACCTTCACCGGAGCGTCCATCGATCTCGCCTCGGCGAGTGTCGTCGCGACGACCGGTCGCCTCGAGGTCCGGTTCGATGCGGAGCCGCTCGGGTACCAGGGCAGCGTGCTCCTCGTGGGCTCGATTCGCGGAGACGACTTCTACGGGTGGACCTCGCTGCCCAACGGCGCCGACCCGACGTTCACGGGCTCCCGCACCGAGCCGTACGCCGGGCCGACGCGCGGCGCGGTGGCGATGGACGTGCCGGAGCTGGACCTCCCCGTCATCCGACCGATGATGGAGTACGGGCGCAGCTCGATCCCCGCGCGGCCCGAGGCGATCGTCGTGCGCAACGCGACGGTCTGGACCCAGGGACCGCAGGGCCGGCTCCAGAATGCCGACCTCCTCATCCGCGACGGTGTGGTCGCCGAAGTGGGCGTCGACCTCGACGCGCCCGGTGGCGCCGTGGAGATCGACGGGACCGGCAAGCATGTGACGCCCGGCCTCATCGATCCGCACATCCACTCGGGCGTGAGCGGCGTCAACGAGAGCGGCTTCGCGATCGTGCCCGAGGTGCGGATGGCCGACGTCCTGACGCACAACAACATCGCGATGTACCGTCAGCTCGCGGGCGGGCTCACGACCGCGATGGTGAAGCACGGTTCGGCGAACCCGATCGGCGGTGAGAACGTGATCGTGAAGATGCGCTGGGGTGCGCTGCCCGAGGAGCTGCGGCTCGACACCGAGACGCGTACGGTGAAGTTCGCGCTCGGCGAGAATCCCAAGCGGCGCCAGAACCGGTACCCGGACACCCGCATGGGCACGCAGGAGATCATCCGCGACCACTTCCTGGCCGCGCGCGACTACGAGCGCGAATGGCAGCGCTGGGAGGCGACACAGGAGGGGATCCCGCCGCGGCGCGATCTGCGCATGGAGGCGATCCTCGACATCCTGGATCAGGAGCTGCTCATCTCGTCGCACGGGTACCGCGCGGACGAGTTCCTCGCGCTCGTGCGGCTGGCCGAGGAGTTCGGCTTCCGCGTGCAGACGCTCCAGCACGGTGTGGAGGCGTACAAGATCGCTCCGGAGCTCGCCGAATCGGGCGTGGCGGCCGTCGTGTGGAGCGACTGGGGTGCCTTCAAGCTGGAGGCGTACGACGCGACGGTGTACAACGCGCGCATCCTGATGGAGGCGGGCGTGGTGACGTCGCTGCACTCCGACAACTCGGAGATCGCGAGCCGGATGAACTGGGAGGCGGGCAAGCTGCTGCGCACCGGGCTCACGGAGGAGCAGGCGCTTTCGACGGTGACGATCCAGGCCGCTCAGGCGATCGCGATCGACGATCGGGTCGGCTCGCTCGAGCCCGGCAAGGACGGTGACTTCGTCGTGTGGAGCGGCAACCCGCTGTCGCAGTTCACGAGGGCGGAGCAGACGTGGTTGGACGGGCGCCGCTACTTCTCGCTCGAGGAGGACGCCGAGCTGCGCGAGCAGATCCGGCGCGAGCGCAGCCAGCTCGTGCAGGCGATCCTGGCCGCGCAAGACGAGAACGGAAACGGAAACCAGCGGATGGGGAGCGACCGATGATCGGCAGGGTGAAGGGAGTCGTGGCACTCGGGCTCGGCGCGGCGCTGCTCGCCGCGCCGGCGGCTTCGGACGCGCAGGTTCGGATGACGGTGCCGCCGCAGTCCGAAGCGGTCGCGATCCGCGGTGCGACGATTCACACCGTCACAGAAGGTGTGATCGAGAACGGCACGATCCTCTTCGACGACGGGATCATCACGGCGATCGGCACCGACTTGGAGATCCCCACCGGCGCGCGTGTCGTCGATGGAACCGGCAAGCACATATACCCGGGCCTCATCGACGCGTACAGCACCGTCGGAATCAGCGAGATCGGAGCCGTCGGGGTCTCGCAGGACATCAACGAGCTCGGCGACTTCAACCCGAACGTGCGGGCCGACATCGCCGTGAACGCCGAGAGCCGTCACATCGGAACGTCGCGCTCGGCCGGAGTGCTCGTGGCGTTCAGCACGCCGGGAGGCGGGCTGGTCTCGGGGATGTCGTCCGCGCTCAGCCTCGAGGGGTGGACGTGGGAGGAGATGTCGATGGAGTCCGCGGCGGCGCTGAACGTGAGTTGGCCGGACCCCAACCCGCGCCGCTTCTGGTGGCAGGACGACGACGACGAGGACGCGCCGTCGTACGAGGAGCAGGTCGCGGAGCTGACGGCCTTCTTCGACGAGGCCCGCGCGTACCGTGACGCCGTCGCGGCCGGGGAGGAGGTCCGCACCGACTCGCGTTACGCCGCGATGACGCCCGTCTTCGATCGCGAGATTCCCGTCGTCGTGGCCGCCGACGGGGCGGCGCAGATCAACGACGCCGTCACGTGGGCGCTGGAAGAGGATCTGCGCATCGTGATTCGGGGCGGGCAGGACGCGATCCACGTCGCAGACCGTCTGGTGGCGAACGACATCCCCGTCATTCTCACCTCGACCATGGCCGCGCCCGAGCGTGACTACGAGGGGTACGACGGGGCGTACAGCATGCCGGCGCGCCTGCACGAGGCGGGCGTCCGCTTCGCGATCTCCGGTGGCGCGGGCTCCCTGTACACGAACCGTCTGCCCTGGGAGGCCGGCGTCGCCGTCGCCTTCGGACTGCCCGAGGAGGAGGCTCTGAGGGCGGTCACCATCAATGCCGCGGAGTTCATGGGCATCGACGACCGGGTCGGTTCCCTGGAGCCGGGCAAGCAGGCGACGTTCCTGATCACGACGGGCACGCCGCTCGACATGACGAACGACATCGAGCAGGCCTACATCCAGGGCCGTGAGATCGACATGATGGACATCCAGAAGTTCTTCTTCGAGAAGTACATGACCAAGGTCATGCAGTACCTGCGCATGGTCATGTAGCCACGGTGGGGCTCACTCGGATTCTTCTCGCTGTCGCGTTCGCCTCGCCTTAGACTTCCGGAAGCGTTCCCGAGTACGGGACGTCGGACCCTTACGACCCCGTCCATGCGTTTCGCGTACATCGACTCCAACGGAAACGAGGTTCCGATTCCGGGCGTGGACGCCCTCGCGCTCCGAATCGAGCTGGGTGCGATCACGGACGAGACCCAGCTCTACGACGCTCAGGCGGACGAGTGGGGACCGGCGCACTCGCACGAGATCTACCATACGCTTCGCCGCTCGAACGAGTCGGAGGAGGGGTTCATCGCGCCGCCTCCGGTGGCGCCGCCACCCGTCGCGGCGCCGCCGGATACGGTCGCGGAGACCGAGCACGTCGAGCCGCTCCCCGCTCCCGGGCCCGACGCGGTCGCCGAGCCGGAGCCGCCCCCGCAGCCGACGGCCGACCCGGTCGGGGACGAGGGGGACGGAGCGGAGGACCCTTCCTTCGGTCTCACGCTCGCCGACCTGCCCGAGCCCCTGGAAGGCGACGAAGGCGACGAAGGAGCGGATCCGGACGTCGCGACCGCGGATGCGAAGCGCGGGGAGCCGACCGGGGCCGACGCGACGCCGGAGGTCTCCGGAGGCGTTGGGGCCGGGGACGACGCGCTCGACTTCGGTGGGCTCGACCTCGCGCCCCCGGACGGCGATCCGCTCGATCTCTCGGCCTCCGGCGGGCAGGACTCCGATCCCTCGATCTCGGCGCCGAATGCGGCCGCGGAAGACGACACCCCGAGTGGTCCCGAGCCGGACGGCTTCGACTTCGGCGGGATGGAAGGCTCCCTCGAGCTCGAGGAGAGCTTCGAGGATCCGCTGCAGGACGAGGCTCCGATGTCGTTCGGCCCCGAGGGGACCGGGCAGGACGAAGGGCTGGAGATCGAGTCCGCGATGGACTTCGGAGCGGGCGGGTTCCAGATGGACGACGCGGACGGCGGGCTCGACCTCGAGGCCCCGATGTCGGAGTTCTCGCCCGAATCGCCCCCGTCCTGGATGGACGATGCGAGCGAGCCGGACGACGGCGAGGTGCTCGACTTCTCCTCGGCGGTTGCCGAGGCGGACGACGATGTGCTCCTTCGCGACCGGGGTGCTTCGAAGACTCGTCCGTCCCGGCCGCGCCGGCGCCGCAAGTCGATCACCGCTCCGTTGATCGGCGCGATCGCGCTGGTCGCGGTCGGCACGGGCGTCTACGCCGCGTGGCCGATGGTCGCCGAGCGCGTCGCCGAGGCGACCCGTGACGAGCCCGACGGCCCCGTTCTTCCGCCCCTCGCCGAGGAGCTCGTCCCGCAGATGCGTGACGCGGCATCCGCCGCGCTTGCGACGACGTTCGCCGAAGCCCGGGCCGGTGGGTCCGACGGTGGGGGGCTGCGTGCGCCTCCGGCCGATTGGCTCGGGGGAACGTATCTCGCGAACGCGAGCCGGTACGAGGAAGCCGAGCGCTTCTGGACCGAGATGAGCGCCTCCCTGGATGCGGT
>JANQME010000382.1 GCA_028280205.1 Longimicrobiales bacterium | reverse complement strand
GTCCACGAGTGCTATGCGACCTCCGGCCCGATGAAGCTCGCGGCCGCCCTTCTGGCGTCCGGTTCGGCCGACTGTCTCGAGCAGGAGAGCCACGGGGTGGATGCACTGCGCAGCCCCGAGCCCGACTTCTGGATCCTCGGGATGAAGTCGTACGGACGGAACTCGTCGTTTCTCCTGCGGGCGGGGTGGGACCAGGTTGAAGACGTCTTCTCCGTGCTGCGGCCGACGGCGGAGCTGGCCGGAGGTGCCTCGTGAAGATCGAACGCGCCACACTCAGGGAGTTCCCGCTGAGCCTCCGTGAGTTCTTCGAGATCTCCAGCGGGGGAAGTCAGGACCGGAGGATCCTCCTGCTCACGCTCGAGGGCGAGGGCCTCGAGGGGTGGAGTGAGTGCGTGGCGTCCAGAGAGCCGGCGTACTCGTACGAGACGACGGATACGGCCTGGCACGTGCTCACCGACTTCGTGCTTCCGCGGATCGTCGGCCGGGAGATCGAGGGTCCGGAGGACGTGCTCGAGCCGGTCTCGTGGATCCGAGGTCACGGCATGGCGAAGGCCGCGGTCGAGATGGCCGCCTGGGATCTGACGGCGCGGGCCGACGGGGTGTCGCTCAGCGAGAAGCTGGGTGGGACGCGCGCTTCGGTATCCGTCGGCGTGAGCGTCGGCATCAAGCCCGACGACGACGCGCTGCACGAGCAGGTCGCCGGCTTCCTGGAGGACGGCTACGCGCGGGTGAAGATCAAGATCAAGCCGGGACGGGACGTGGAAATGCTCGCCGGGCTGAGGGAGGCGTTCCCCGACGTGTCGTTCATGGCCGACGCGAACTCCGCGTACACCCTCGACGACGTGGATCGGCTGCGGGCCCTCGACGCGCTCGACCTGATGATGATCGAGCAGCCGCTTCGCTACGACGACTTCTTCCATCACGCGCGCCTGCAGGCGGAGATCGAGACGCCCGTGTGCCTGGACGAGTCGATCAAGACCGTCGGCGACACCGAGCTCGCGCTCGAGCTGGAGTCGTGCCGGATCATCAACATCAAGCCGGGGCGCGTCGGCGGCCTCGGCACGAGCCGGCGCATCCACGACAGGATGCGCGAGGCTGGGCTCGCCGTCTGGTGCGGGGGGATGCTCGAAACCGGCGTTGGGCGGGCGCACAACGTGGCGCTCGCGTCGCTGCCGGGCTTCACCCTCCCCGGCGACATCTCGGCGAGCCGGCGCTACTGGGAGCAGGACGTCGTCTCGCCCGAGTTCGATGTCGCCGGCGGGGAGATGGCGGTTCCGACCGGGCCGGGGATCGGGGTGGAGGTGGACGTCGAGCGGATCGCGGCGCTCACCGTTCGGGAGGCGACGTTCGACTGACTCGGGGCCCTCAGGCCCGGACCGGCCTCAAGCACCACGGACAGTAACGCCACCCACGCTCGATCGACTGGCCGCAGGGGCAGCGCCGTCCCTGCACCCGTCCGCAGCCGGGGCAACCGGCGGCGCCGAATGGAACGGCTGCCGAGCACTCCGGACAGGACGACGTCGAGGCCGCGCCGGCATGCAGCAGCCGACCCACCTCGTGCGGCGTCGTGAGGCCGGCGGCCACCGCACGGCGTGCGTCGGAGGCGAGCGACTTCATCCCGGTCTGCGCGGCGAGGCGGCGGAGGCGTGCCGAGGAGCCCTCGCCGGATATC
>JANQME010000355.1 GCA_028280205.1 Longimicrobiales bacterium | reverse complement strand
GATCGTGCGGGACGTCCGCACGGCCCTCTTCGCCCTGCTCGGTGCGGTCGGCCTGGTGCTCCTGGTCGCCTGCGTGAACACGGCCAACCTGCTCCTGTCTCGCGCCACCCGAAGAGCGCACGAGGTCGCCATCCGGACCGCGCTCGGTGCGGCCCGCAGCAGAATCCTCTCTCTCCACCTCACGGAAAGCCTGCTGCTGGCAACGACGGGAGGTGTCGCGGGAATCGCACTCGGCCGGTGGATCCTGTCCTCGATGCTCGCGGTCAGCCCGGAGATCCCCCGGTTGGAAAGCGTCTCGCTCGACGCACGCGTCGTCGTGGTCATGGCCGCCGTCAGCGCCCTCACGGGCATCCTCTTCGGCGTCGGGCCGGCGCTGCACGCCGCCTCGACGCCCCCCGAGCGCACTCTGAGGGACGGGGCACGAGGATCCACCACGGGCGGAGGCCGGATGCGCATCCAGTCCGTGCTCGTCTCCACCGAGGTCGCCGTCTCGACCGTTCTCGTCGTCCTGAGCCTCCTGCTCGCCTCGACCTTCCGTTCGGCCCTGACGTTCGACCGAGGCTTCCCCCTCGACGGCCTGGTCTCCGTGGCGATCGACCCGATGCATCCGCCCGAAGGCGCGGACGAGCGTCGTGCCTACTTCGGCGAGGTCGTGGAGCGGGTTTCGCGCATCGGGGGCGTCCGCGGCGCCTCACTCTCGAGCCACGGGATCCTGCAGACGCTGGGCTTCCGTGTGCCCGTCGCGGTCGAAGGGCGAGCGGTGCCCGTGCCGACTCCGGAAGCGTACCTGAACGTGGCGAGTCGTGGCTTCTTCGAAACGGTCGGCATCGCCGTGGTGGAGGGCACGACCTTCTCGGAGACCGGCGGTGTGCGGGGCGATGTCGAGCTCGTGGTCAATGAGCGCTTCGCATCCGAGCACCTCGACGGAAGCGGCCGTGCGCTCGGAGCGCGCGTGGATGTCGAGCTCGTCCGCGGACGGGTGGTCGGTGTGGTGGGGGATGTCTCGATCGTGGCCGGGGAGCCTGTGCCGCCCAAGGTCTACGTCTCGTTCGACCGCGTGACGCTCCCCGCCATGTCCCTCACGGTGCGCACCGGCGGTGATCCAGCCGGGCTGATCCCCGAGATCGACCGTGAAGTGCGGGCCGTCGCGAGCGACGTGCTCCTGGAAGACGCGCGCATCGTGGAGTCCGAGATTCGCTCGAGCGTCGCACCACAGCGCTTCAACATGCTCCTCGCCTCGTCCCTGGCGCTGCTTTCGCTCGCGGTCGCGGCGGTAGGCATCCACGGCGTGACCGCGCTCTCCGTGGCGAACCGGCGCGGAGAGATCGGGGTCCGGCGCGCCCTCGGCGCGAGCGGCGACCGGGTCGCTCGCGAGATCCTCCGCCACGTTCTCGAGCTCACCGCAGCCGGCCTCGCACTCGGCACCGTGGCGGCACTGGCCGCAGGACGCCTCGTCGCGGGGCTGCTCGTCGGGGTTACGCCGTCCGAGCCACGGATCTTCCTCGCCGTGGCGATCGTGCTCGGAGTCACCGCCCTCCTCGCGAGCGTCGCGCCGGTGGCCCGGGCGCTGCGCATCGATCCTCGCGAATCACTCGGCTGAGCCGGCCCGCACGCGGAGGAGCCGGCCGGGCGTCGGAGGTCCCGACCGCCCGGCCGGCCGCATCGGCTGCCCGCAACCTACATGGTGTAGAAGAACTCTTCCTTCGTGATCTTGCCGTCGGCGACGGAGTAGAGCCCGATCTCCTCCATCGAGAAGCGCTGGCCACCCATCGGCTTGCTGGTCACGTCGAACTTGAAGTGGACGCAGAAGCGGTCGTCCCCGTGCGGGAACGGGCCCGCCACGGAGGCGTCGTGGACCTCGTGGTTCTCGTTCCACCAGTCGTTCTTCCCACGGACCGCGTCGATCCCGCTCATCTCCCGCTCTCCGCCCTCCGGCGGCGCCATCGCCTCGACGCTCACCACGTCGTCCGCGTACAGCTCGTTGATCGCGTCCATGTTGCGCCCCTCGCGGCACATCGCCACGAGCTTCTGACCGATCTCCAGTGCGTTCATCGTCCCCTCCCTGAGTTGTGTTGGACTACGGTTCCCTACGCCTCCTGCGGCGCTCCGATCACGCCCGGCAGACCCGCGACCCGTCGCGAGAGGCCGAGTTGGCCGGCATGATACGTCTGATGGAAGGCGAGGAGGTTCAGGAACTCCCCGCGGGTCGTTTCGTTGCCGAACGGATCGGTGAAGCCCTCGTCGTCCAGCCTCGCCTCGTCCAGCGCGTCGAAGGCCGACATGAGGCGCTCCTCGGATCCGAGCAGCTTGTCCACCATCGTCTCCCAGTCGATCGCCTCGTCCGCCGAGGTGATCGGCGTATCGTGGGCCCGTTCGAGCTGATCGGACGTCCAGACGGGGGCCTCGTCGAGGAGCCCCATGACTCCGTTCTGCGCCCGCACGAGGTGTCCCACGATCCAGTTGGTGCAGTTGCCACCCCGCTCCGGCTGCACGACCGAGTCGGCCGCGCTCACCCCGCCGAGGTTGCCTTTCGCCGTCCGGTAGAACAGCGCGAACTGAGCCTTGATTGCGTCCTTCGCCTTCATCCTTCCTCCCTGGCTTCCGCCCGTAGATCGACCTGCGTGATGTCGCCCAATGCGGCCATCACGGCCTCGAACCCCGCCATGCCCTCCTTCCCGACCCGGTCCATGATGTCGGCCTCCAGCTCCTCCAGACGCTCACGCAGGCGCGTCGCGACCGTATCACCCTCGGGGGTCACCCGTACGAGGAACGACCGGCGGTCCTTCGCGTTCGGCTCGCGCACCAGCATGCCTGCGCTTTCGAGGCGGTCCAGGATCCCCGTCACGGTCGACGGCGCGTAGCCGAACACGCGCGCGAGCTCCGAGACCCGACAGGGCCCGTAGAGCGTCGTGTACGAGAGGAGGTGCCCTTCGTTGGGCTCCACACCCAGCGCACGTGATGCCTCGAGCATGTACTCGCCGAGCTGGCGCGTGGCCTTGTGTACGGGTGAGACCACCCGAAGGGGTCGGGTCATCGAGGTGGGGGTTCGAGTGGACGGGAAAGATCATACGGACACGAAATATCCGCAAGCGTATATTTCGTAACGGGACCATAAAGCGGGTGCCGCGAGCGGAGTCGCCGACGTCGGGGCCGGCTTCACGCGCCCCCCTCCCGACCGAGGGCCGATGGGGTCAGATTGCGGGTTCCCACAACGCGAAGCGTACACCCGTTTCCCGAGGTTTCTCCCATGGCCGGTGTCCTCGAACAGCTCAAGGCGATCCGCGCCAAGGCCGGTGACGTCCTCACCACCGGTCTGGACGACACCACCGTCTGTCAGTTCGTCTCCCGCGACCCCGAGCTGGGCGAGGCGGTCGCCGCGGCCACGGAAGAGTTCGAGGCGCTGGAGCGCGAGTACCCCGAGCTGGTGAAGCTGGGCGAGGCGGAGCAGATCGAGGCGATCGAGAGCCACCTCGTGAACTTCTACGCCGACGACACGGTGAACCCGTACGTCTCGCTCGCCGCGCGCGGGCCATGGATCGTCACGACGAAGGGCGCCGTGGTCCACGACAACGGCGGATACGGCATGCTCGGCTTCGGCCATCTCCCGCAGCCCATCGTGGACGCGATGACGAAGCCACAGGTCATGGCGAACGTCATGACGCCGAGCATCTCCCAGCTCCGTCTGGCCGAGGCGCTGGAGCGCGAGATCGGTCAGACGCGGGACGGCGGCTGCCCGTTCACGCACTTTGTCGCCATGAACTCCGGCTCCGAGGCGGTCTCGGTCGCCACGCGCATCTCGGACGTGAACGCGAAGCTCCTCACCGACGAGGGCGGGCGGTACGCTGGGCGGCCGGTGGCCAAGATGTCGCTGGCCGGCGGCTTCCACGGGCGCACGGGCCGGCCGGCTCAGTTCTCGGACTCCACGGGCCGCGGGTATCACGCGCACCTCGCCACATTCCGCAGCGAGCGCCTCATTACCGTGGAGCCGAACGACGTCGACGCGCTCAAAGAGCAGTTCGACCGGGCAGAGTCCGAAGGCTACTTCATCGAGGCCTTCTTCATGGAGCCGGTGATGGGCGAGGGGAATCCGGGCGCCGCGGTCACGCCGGAGTTCTATGCGACCGCCCGCGAGCTCACGCTGGCGCACGGATCCGTGCTGCTGGTGGACTCGATCCAGTCGGGCCTGCGCACGACGGGATACCTCTCCGTCGTCGACTCGCCCGGCTTCCAGGGGCTCGAGGCGCCCGACATGGAGTCGTACTCCAAGGCGCTCAACGCGGGGCAGTATCCGCTTTCGATCCTGGCCCTGACCGAGCGGGCCGCGGGTTTCTACCGGAAGGGCATCTACGGCAACACGATGACGGCGAACCCCCGGGCCATGGACATCGGCACCGCGGTGCTGGGCATGGTCACGCCCGAGGTGCGCCGGAACATCGTCGAGCGCGGACGAGAGTTCGTCGAGAAGCTGCAGGCGCTGGCCAACGAGCTGGACGGGCAGATCACAAAGGTCGTCGGAACGGGGCTCCTCTTCTCCTGCGAGCTGGATCCCGTCTACAAGGCGTACGGGACGGACTCACTCGAGGAGTACATGCGCACGAAGGGGATCGGCGTGATCCACGGCGGCGAAAACTCGCTACGCTTCACGCCGCACTTCAACGTGACGTCCGAGGAGGTGGACCTGATCGTCGCGTCCCTGAAGGACGCCGTCCTGAACGGGCCGAGGGCGGGCAAAGCGGCGGTCGCGGCCACGGCGTAGCGCGCGACCGGCCCCTCGGCCCTCCGGACCGTCAGCCTTCCAGCACCTCCGCCGTCCAGTCGATCGCCACGGAGTCGCGGATCGACACCGCGGTGGGGCACTTGCTCACGTGCGACGCGAGCGCCCGATCCACGGCCTCGCGATCGGCACCCTCGGGGAGGCGGATCGTGTAGTGCACGTGGATGCGTGTCAGCACGATGACCCGGTCCACAACCTCGTTGGTACCCTCCGCCGTGCAGCGGATGTCGCCGTCCGGCACCGATATCCCGCGCACCTCCAGTGCGCCGTTGAGCGTACCGAGCAGTCAGCCGGCCGCCGCCGCGACGAGGTAGTCGACCGGCAGCGGCAGGTTGGGCTGGGAATCCAGACCGTAGTGGGCCTTGATCGGCCCGTGCACGCCGAAGTCCAGCGCCGTGCCGTCCTCCAGCGTCGCCCGGCGGTGCAGGCCGTCGACCTTCTCGACCTCCGCCTTCGCGATGTACAGCGGATCACTCATGGGTCTCCCCCATAGCGTTCAACGGTCCTCCTCGCTTTCGTCCGCGAAGTCGCTCCACGGGTCGGGGGGGCCTCGCTCGAAGCCCGGGCACCGAATCATGGGAAGCGGAGGATAGCGACGGAAGCTCGGGTCCGTCTTCGAGCGCTCACAGAGGTAGAAGCGCGAGCCGCGTCGATTCCCGGTGACCCGGTGGTGCGCGCACAGAATGCACAGCCCCGCGGGATGGTCCGGCACCTCGGGAGGCAGCCCGATCACGAGCGGGGCTCCGGACGGACACCCACGAACCCGACCTGGCGACGGGCGTCTCCGCCCCGGTGCGAGTAGAGGTCGCTCCCCGTGCAGCGCGTGCAATGCGTCGAGATGGAGATCGATTCCGGGCGAACGCCCGAGACGAGGGCACGCGCGGCGAGCCG
>JANQME010000317.1 GCA_028280205.1 Longimicrobiales bacterium | reverse complement strand
GCCGGCGCAGGCGCCCGCCGAGGTCGAGGGTCGGGGTCCGGTCTACCTGCCCACCGGGTCGTACATGGAGATGGAGGGGTGGGCACGGGGCGGACACTGGAAGGGTTTTCTCTCGCGCTACCCCGAGGCGAACCGGATGCACAAGCGCATGCTCGCCCTCTCGGCCGCGTCCAGAGAGCGCGGCGACCCACCGGCGGTGCGGCAGGCGATCGCGCGGGCGCAGTGCAACGACGCATACTGGCACGGCGTCTTCGGCGGCCTGTACATGAAGCACCTGCGCGAGGGTGTGCGACGCGAGCTCCTCGAGGCGGAGCGTACGCTGCGCGCGGGGGATCCCTTCGGCTGGACGCGCCGGGACGTGGACGCGGACGGGCGCGAGGAGTGGTGGCTCCACGGGGACGCCATCTCCGCCTGGGTCCGTGAAGACGGGACGGTCTCGGAGCTCGTCCGGCTCCGCGAGCGCGTCGACGTGCTGGACGTCCTGACGAGGAGCCGCGAGGCGTACCACCTCGAGGCGCACCGGCGGGCCGTCGAGCGCCGGGAAGCGGCCGGGGAGAGCCGGGGCGGCGACCACGCGGAGTACGAGGTGGCTGCGGGCGGAGGCGAGTCCGCTGCCGACGGAACCGCCTCGATCCACGACGTGGAGGGCGCGGCGGTGCTCGATCGTCTCCCGCCCGTGGACCGCGAGACGCGCGTGCTCGTGCGGGAGCGGGTGCTGACGGCGGAGACGACGGAGGCCGAGTACCGCGAGGGCGCGTACGAGCCGGTCTGGTCGTGCGGTGACTACCTCCGTGCCGATCCGGACGGGCCGTCTTCCGGTGGGACGTTCCGGATCGAGCTGCATACCGACGGCCGGCCGCGGGTGGAGAAGAGCCTCCGCATCGAGGCCGACGGGACGGCGACGTACACCTGGCGCTGGGATCCGTCGGACTTCCCCGAGGGCGCGCGCTTCGCTCCGGAGATCTCGCTCGGGGCCGATGTCCCGGTCTCGTGGTCACCCGAGGTCGAGGCGTGGCGCTGGCCGATCGTGACGACGTCGAAGTGTCCCGACGGCTTCGAGGAGATCGAGCAGGGAACGTCGCTCACGCCGCTCTGGCCGGTAGGCGCCGGAAGCGCGACGGTCGTGCTGCCCGCCGGGCAGGAGTCGGACACAGGAGTCTAGCGGCCCGTCCCCTCCGGTCTGTCCATGCGTTGCGGGCGGGTAGCCGTCGCTGCGAGGCCACCACCCACGAGTTTTCGCCTCGAACCCGCCGAGACTATCTTCTCCGGCTCCCGAGCCACGCTCGAACGCTTTTCACGCGCGACAGAAAACAGAACAGGAAGGACGATGACCGGACGGGCCGCCACGCTGCTGACCGGACGAAGGGAACGGATGGAGCGCACCCTGGGACGGACGCTGGAGTCGCCCAAGTCCGGTGCCGATCAGCCGCTCGACGACGAGACGCGCGCACACCTCCTCTCCGAGGCGGAGGATCTGTACTGGAATGAGCTGGAGTGGGAGAAGATCACGGAGGAGGAGGCCGTCGACGAAGGTCTCGTCGCCGAGCTGATCTTCCCGGGGCTCCTGGCCTACGTGCGTGGGCTCCTGCTCGACGAGGTCATGCCCGACGCGCTCTCGCCTGCGAATCCCCGTCCTCAGGTGGTCGCCGACCTCCTCGCCTTTCTGGCGGGCCGCGTGGTCGAGCTGGAGGAGGGAGTCGCCGACTCGGACGTCGCCGAGTCCAAGCGGCTGCGCGCCGAGCTCGACATGACGAGCGGGGTGATCGACCGTGTCCTCTTCCTCTACCACGGGGTTGGCGAGGACGAGATCGAGCGTCTCGAGGGGGCGCAGGCCTCCGCCTGACGCGGGTCGCGCGTGTCGCCCCGCCTTCGACCGCGGCCCGGACGGGCGTATCTGGCGGGTGCACCGGTCCTCGTGGCGCACCGCGGCGGTTCCAAGCTGGCCCCGGAGAACACCCTGGAGGCGTTCCGGTCCGCGGTCGAGGCGTGGGGGGTCGACATGCTCGAGATGGACGTCCACCTCACCGCCGACGACCGGGTGGTCGTGATCCACGACCCGACCGTGGACCGGACCACGAACGGGAGCGGGCGGGTGCGGGACCTCACGCTCGCCGAGGTGCGCGCGCTCGACGCGGGCTGGACGTTCCTCGACCTGCAGGGGCGTCCGTCCTTCCGCAACCGGGGCGTGCGTGTCCCGACCTTCGAGGAGGTTCTGGACGCCTGCCCCGACGTCTGGATCAACGTCGAGGCGAAGGAGCGGGCCGTGGCGCGTCCGCTCGCCGACCTCGTGCTCGCCCGCGGCGAGGAGCACCGCGTCCTGCTCACGGCCGAGGTCGAGACGAACCGGCGCGACGTTCGGGATTGGCCGGGCCCGTGGGGGGCGAGTCGCCGTGATTGCCTCCTCTTCTGGATCCTGCACCGACTCCCGGGCGGATCGGCGTACACCCCGCGCGTGGACGCCTTCCAGATTCCCGAGCGCTGGAAGGGACGGCGCATCCTCACCCCCGCCATCGTCCGCGAGGCCCATCGCCGCAACATCCCGGTCCACGTGTGGACGGTCGACGACCCGGATGACATGCGTCGCCTTCTGTCCTGGGGCGTCGACGCGATCCAGACCGATCGCCCCGACGTGCTCGCGAGCGTGCTCACCGAGGTCGCCGGGCGACCGCTGCCCCCGTGTCGGCGGGAGCGGGTGGGGGAGGAGGCGTGAGCGTGGTCCGGCCTTCGAGCGTGCGTCCGAACGCGACGGGTACGCCCACCGTCGATCCCGCCGCCTTCCGCGCCCGGCTC
>JANQME010000309.1 GCA_028280205.1 Longimicrobiales bacterium | reverse complement strand
TCCTCCCGGGGCGTCCACGCCGTCCACGGCTCGGTCCACTGTGGGGCCCCCGGCGGACGAGTCTGTTCCGACGCACGCGGAGGCGGCTGCGGTCCCCCGCCCACCGGTCCGTCCGTCGATCCCCGAACCGGGACGGGCTGCGGCCTCGATGCTGCCGGACATCACGCCGGAGTCGGTCCTCTCCGGCCCGACGTCGGATGCTCCGCCGCACCGCGTGACCTTCCAGAAGCGGCGTGCCATCCCCGGGATGGAGGGGGTCGAGTACCGACCGCCGGGGCACCTGCACGAGGACGACTGGGTCGAGCGCCACGCGCCCTGGCTCTACGACTTCATCATCTGGCTGAACCTCGAGCGTCTCGAGCGGGGGCTCGACCGGGCAGCCGAGCGCACCGAGTCGATCGTGGGAGCGGTCGTCGAGCCGATCGCACCCTGGGTGGAGCGTGTCGGCCAGGTGGGCCGTCGAGCGGGCCGGTCGCTGAGCCGTGCCACCGGGGCGGTCGTTGGCGCCATCCCGCTGCCCGTGTCGGTCCGCTCGTGGCTGTGGATCGGGCCGCAGCCGGCGCTCGCCGCCGACGAGCCGACGATACAGAACCGGATGAAGAGCCGGTACGAGTCGATGATCTGGCTCGGTGTGATCGCCTCGACGGTCGCTCATTTCGCGATCTTCTCGTTCTGGCCCGAGCTGCAAGCCGAAGATGTCTCGTTCACCGCCGAGGAGATCACCGCGATCGAGATGCCTCCCGAGATCGAGGTCCCACCACCTCCGCAGTCCATCGCGCGTCCTGCCACGCCTGTCATGGCGACCGGGGCTGCAGTGGACGAGGACATCACGATCGCGCCCACGACCTTCGAGCAGAACCCGGTCGAGGAGCTGCCGCCGCCGCCGGAGGAGCGCGTCACGGACCGATCGAGGACGCCGACCTTCACGCCCTTCACCGTTGCGCCCCGGATGACGAACGGTCCCGAGCTGGCGCGGGTGTTGGAGCAGGAGTACCCGACCTCACTCAAGAACGCGGGGGTGGGTGGTACCGTGATCGTGTGGTTCTTCATCGACGAGGGCGGGCGCGTGCAGGACACGCGAGTCCACGTGTCGTCCGGCTACCCGCAGCTCGACGAAGCGGCTCTTGCCGTGGCCGATCAAGCGCGGTTCACCGCGGCGCTCAACGGTGACCAGGCCGCTGCGGTCTGGATCCAGTTCCCGATCGAGTTCCGGGTGCGCTGACGGGCCTTCTTCCCGGTCGCCCTTCGCGTGCCGTGCACGCGTTCCAATGGCGTTCCATGCGAACAGGCAGAGGTGTTCCATGAAACGTGCGTTATGGAGACGTGGCTTGAATTGAGCGATGTAAATATTTGCTGCACATCTAGTTCATGTGATAGGCCATAAGGCCGTCAGGACCGGAACGACTCTTCCTTGAGGATCGATTGCGAGGCGCTACACACGAGCGCCACCCGATCCCCACCTCCTGGAGGAACCTTCGATGAGCACCCGACTCCGGTCGACGCTCCTCACCGCCGCTCTGGCGCTCGCGCTCGGGGCGTGCGACGACGACGAGGATGCGATGACGCCGCCCGATCCCACGACCTTCGAGGTCACGCTCGAGAACGTGACGCCCGGCTACGACTTCTCCGCGTCCGGCGTCTTCGACACACCGGTCGGCGCCGGCGCGCCCGGTCCGATTTTTCCGGGGGGCGCGTACGAGTTCGACGTGCCTGCGGCCCCCGGCGCCCGCCTCAGCTTCGCTACGATGTTCGTGCAGTCCAATGACTGGTTCTACTCGCCGGACGGAGGAGGGATCGAGCTTTTCGACGCCATGGACATGCCCGTGAGCGGCGACGTGACGGACCAGCTCTTCCTGTACGATGCGGGCTCCGAGGAGGACGAGGAGCCGGGTATCGGGCCGAACCAGGCTCCCCGCCAGGCGGGCGCCGATACCGGCCCTGCCGACGACGACACGACCGTACGCCTCGCGGCGGACGACTGGGGCAACATCCCCGCCACGTCCGACGTGATACGGGTCACTCTCGAGTCGCTCGACGCGACCACCTTCCGCGTGCGCATCGAGAACGTCTCCGACGCCTCGACGCTCACCTCGTCCGACGCGATGACGCGTCCCGTCCCGCTCGCTCCCGGTATCTGGGTCGTCCACTCCGGTGACGATCCGCTCTTCACGGTCGGCGAGGACGAGCGCGGTGAAGGGCTCGCGGCGATCGCGGAGGACGGGGACGCTGCGGAGCTCGGCGCGAACGTGGAAGGGCGCACGGGCATCGTCGGACCCATCTCGCCCGGCGCGTGGGCGGTGCACGTCGATCCGGCGGTGATCTTCAGCGACGGCGACGCGGACCGGGGCGAGGGGCTCGAGGCGATCGCCGAGGACGGAAGCGGGGCCGAGCTGGCGGGATCGCTCGCCTCCGGCAACGGGGTCGCATCGGCCGGCGCCTTCGACACCCCGGTCGGCGGCGGCGGCGCGGCGCCCGCGTTCCCCGGCGAGTCGTACCGCTTCGAAGTCACGGCCGTACCGGGCGACCGGCTCTCGTTCGCCACGATGTACGTGCAGTCGAACGACCTCTTCTTCGCCCCCGACGAGCAGGGCATCGACCTCTTCCCCGCGGGCACCGCGCTCGACGCCGACGTGACGGCTCAGATCCTCCTCTGGGACGCGGGCACGGAGGTCAACGAACGCCCCGGCGTCGGTCCGAACCAGGCGCCGCGTCAGAGCGGGCCGGATACGGGCACCGACGAGGGAGGCGTCGTGCGTGAGGTGGACGACGGCTACGACTACCCGGCCGTCGGTGACGTCGTGCGCATCACCGTCCGACCGGTGGGCTGACCGGCGACGGTCCGCGTCCCGGTGTCAGGACCGGGTGCCGCACCCGGGGGTTCGGTCCGACCGACGGACCGGCCTCCGGGTGTTCGCGTTCGCTCAGCGGCCGAAGTGGGCGTACAGCGCGTCGAGTGCCGCCATCACGTCGGCCTCACCGAGGTACAGGTGGAACTCGCGCGTCGTGGATGTCACTTCGGCGAGATTGATGCCCTGGAGCGCGAGCGGCTGCAGGAGCCGATAGAGCACGCCCGGAGTCGGGAGATCCTCCGGGGCGAGCGACACCGAGAGGCTCGCGATCCCTCGCGCCCGGGCCGTCGGGTTCTCGGCCACGATCTCGGCGGCCGTTTCGCGCATCCGCTCCTCGACGATCACGGTGACCTCACGGATCCCTTCCGTGATGGTCAGATAGCCGCCCCGAGGTCGGATGTGCTCCTGGAGCCGCAGGAGCCCCTCGTGACACCGTCTCGTGTTGGGAAACGAGAGGATGGCGAGTCCGCGCTGCACGGTGACACGGTCGGCGAGCCCGGGTTCGGGGCCGTCGTCCGGGTCGGGGAGCTCACCCTGCAGACGGGACAGCGCCATGGCGATCGCGGTCGGGCGGACCGTCTTCTGCGTCCTCGCCTCCACGGCGGGCCGGAGGTAGCGCGCCACTCGGCTGAGGTTCAGGAGTCGCTGGGCGAGGGCGGTCCGGATCACCGGCTCGTGGTCGACGATCTCCCTCACGGCGTCCGAGATCTTGAGCATTGTTGTATATAAAACAAAAGTTGTCGATTTCTGAGTAATATGTCCGATTTCTTGGGCTCTCGCGAGGCCGGGGCAATCCTATGCGCCGCGGGCGGAGACACGCCCGATGAACACGACTCTCACGAGGTGACGGAAATGAGCGTGGCGACGATCACGGAGTGTCCGGTGTGCGCGGGCGACGTCGAGGTGGCCGGCGATGTCATCGTCGGCGAGCTCCTCGACTGCGGAGACTGCGGCGCCGAGCTCGAGGTGCGGGCCCTGTCCCCCGAGCTTCGTCTCGACGAGGCCCCCATGGCCGCGGAGGACTGGGGCGAGTAGTCGGACGGGTCCTGCGGGCCCGATCCGCGGTTGACACGGTATGGTCGGTGGATCGGGTGTCGATGTGAGCTCCGGTACCTCCGGTGCGGCGGAGCCGTCCGGAGCGCCTTCCGTGGTCCTGGTGTGCACCGGGATCCGCGCGGAAGAGAAGCTCCTGCTGGGGGCGTTCGAGAAGCGCGACGCGCCCCTCCGGATCGCGGACGACCGCGAGATCGGTGGGAATCTCGGGTCCTGGCCCGAGGGTCTGCCCCGAGCGGACGTCGTGCTCCTCCGCTCGAAGAGCCACTGGCGCAACGTCGTCCTCGCCCGCTGGCTCGCGCACCTCGGCGTTCGGACCGTCAACGCCCCCGAGGTGCTGGAGACGTGCGGCGACAAGATCCGCACGACGCTCGCGCTCCACGCCGCCGGTGTCCCAGCCGCGCCTGCCTCCGTCGCCTTCACGCCGCAGGGCGGGGCCCGGGCCGGTGAGGCGCTCGGCTTTCCGCTCGTGGTCAAGCCCGCGATCGGGTCGTGGGGGCGCCTCGTGGGCCGGGTCAACGACGCCGATGCCCTCGAGACCGTGCTGGAGCACAAGGAGGCGCTCGGCGGCGCCCCGCACGCGGTGCCGTACCTCCAGCCGTACTACGAGCTGGGCGGGCGCGATCTGAGGAGCTTCGTCGTGGGGGACCGGTGTGTGGCGGCGATCGCGCGCAGCTCGACGCACTGGCGCACGAACACCGCGCTCGGCGCCTCGGCTTCGGCGTTCGAGGTCGACGACGCGCTCGCCTCGGTCTCCGAGGCCGCCGCGCGGGCCGTCGGGGGCGGGGTGGTCGCGGTCGACCTCTTCGAGACCGACGACGGGTACGTGGTCAACGAAGTCAACGGCACGATGGAGTTCCGGAACTCCGTGGACACGACCGGCGTCGACATCCCCGGCCTCGTGGCCGACTGGGTGGTGACCGGAGCGGGACGCGCGGCCGGTGTGGACTCCGAGGCGGCGCCATGACGCGCGTGTCGATCCTGGGCGGGTCGGGGTACGGTGGTGGCGAGCTTCTGCGCCTCCTGCTCGGCCACCCCCACGCCGAGATCGGACAGGTGACGTCGCGCCGGCTCGCCGGGAAGCCCATCGCCCGTGCCCATCCGAATCTGCGGGGCCGTACCGACCTGCGGTTCGCCGACCCGGACGACCTCGACCCGTGCAACCTCCTCTTCCTCGCGCTTCCGCACGGGGCCGCGTCGGAGCGGTGGGACGAGCTGGAGCCGCTCGCGGAACGCTTCGTCGACCTCAGTGCGGACTTCCGCCTCGACGACGCGGAGCGCTACGCGGCCCACTACGGGCCGCACCCGCGGCCGGAGCTGCTCGAGACGTTCGTCTACGGCCTCGCGGAGGCGAATCGGGACGCCATCCGGGGGGCCGCGCGCGTGGCCGCCGGCGGGTGCAACGCGACGGTCTCGATCCTCGCACTCCTCCCGCTCTACGAAGCGGGTCTCGTCGACCCGTCGCGTACCGTGCTCGACGTGAAGGGTGGGGCGAGCGAAGGCGGAGCGGAGGTGGACACGGGCTCCCACCACCCGGTCCGGCGCGGCGTGGTGCGACCGTACCGGCCGACGGGCCACCGGCACGCCGCCGAGATCGGTCAGATGCTCCGGCGCGTCGTGCCGGAGGGATCCGACGTCCGGGTCCACATGAGCGTGACCGCCGTGGAGCTCGTGCGCGGCGCGGCGCTGCTCGCGCACGCCTTCCCGACCGACGTGGTCACCGAGCGCGATCTGTGGAAGGTCTACCGCGCGCGCTACGGAGGCGAGCCCTTCGTGCGCCTGGTCGCGGAGCGCTCCGGGCCGTACCGCTTCCCGGAGCCGAAGCTGCTGGCGGGCACCAACTACTGCGACGTCGGCTTCGAGGTCGACCCCGAGGGTGGGCGGATCGTCGTCGCCGCCGCGATCGACAACCTGATGAAGGGTTCGGCGGGCCAGGCGGTTCAGGCGATGAACCTGATGATGGGCTGGGACGAGACGGCCGGCCTCGGCTTTTCCGGCCTTCATCCCTGCTGATCCCGTGTGCCGGCTCCTGGCGCTGCGCGCCGACGAACCGATCGAGCTCGGGGCGTGGCTTCCCCTCTTCGCCGAGGCGTGCCGGACGAGCAAGGAGTACCAGGGCCATGGGTGGGGCGTGGCGTGGCGCGAGAACGGCGGCTGGCGCCGATACCGGTCGGTCCGCCCGATCTGGGAGGACGCGGCGCCCTCGCTGCCCCGCTCGACGGTGTTCGTGGTGCACGCGCGGAGCGCCTTCCGCAACGAAGGGATCGTGGTGGAGAACAACATGCCGTTCTTGGGCGACGACCTGGCCTTCGCCTTCAACGGTGAGCTGCGCGGCGTGCGCCTCTCCGCGCCCGGCGCTACCGGGGCCGCGAAGCTCATGCACCTGCTCGAGCGCTTCCGCGGCGTACCCGACGCCGATCCGGGCGCGGCGCTCACCCGCCTCGCCGACGTAGTCCGTCGGCGCACGGAGTACGTGCGTGCCCTGAACGTGGTCGCAGGGCTGGGAGAGGACGTCTGGTTGCACAACGAGTACTCGGAGGACCCGGAGTACTTCACGCTGCACGAGGCGCGTACCACGATGGAGGCCGTTGCGATGGACGTTGCCTGCTCGGAAGCGCTCGAGGGGCCGGGAGAGACGCTCGCGTGGCGCCCGCTCGGCAACGGCACGACCCGGCTCCTGGGTGGGGAGGTTGCGTGATCGTCGTGAAGATCGGTGGGGGTGACCTCGACCTCGACGCCGTCGCCGAAGACCTGGCGTCGTTGGAGCGGCCCTTCGTGCTGCTGCACGGCGCGAACCGGCTGCGCGACGAGCTCGCCGAGGCG
>JANQME010000291.1 GCA_028280205.1 Longimicrobiales bacterium | reverse complement strand
GAACAGGTCGAGAGCCTGGTGGAGAGCATGGAGTCGATGCGCATCGAGATCGTGGAGGAGGGAGGTGGGCGCTACCGCTGGCGGACATCCGTGCGCTCGGACGGAGACGAGACGTCCGGCTCGGGCTCGCTGACGGTCCTGTCCGGCGCCGGCGCATCCGGCGTACGCGCGCCCTTCGAGTTCTTCGTCTTCCGCGGAGAGGAGCACGACTCCCTCAAGCGAGAGATGGTGGAGCTGAATCGGGAGATCGAGACGCTCTCGCAGCGTATGGAATCCCGCGAGCGCGAGGTCCGGCGGCGGACCCGGAGCACGAACCCGCTCCACCTCGCCGAGGACGAGGAGCACCGCGAGCTCTCGGCCCGGATCGATGAGATGACGCGTCGCTCGGCCCAGCTCCGAGCCGCCATGGCCGAAGCGGCCCGTGAGACCGCCGGATTCCAGTACGTCGCTCCGGCCGCTCCGAGGGCCGTCCAGGCGTTCGGGGCGGTCGAGACTCCGCGGACGCCCGAGGCGCCCACCGCCGCATCCGCGGAACGCGCCTTCCGACCGCTCACGCCCTACCTGCTCGGCCGCAACCGCGTGGCCGGTGCCGAGGTGGTGGATCTGAAGCCCGAGCTGGCGCGCTACTTCGACGTCGACGGTGGGGTCCTCGTGGTGGACGTGGCGGAAGGGACACCGGCCGGCCTCGCCGGGATCGTCCCGGGCGACGTCATCGTGCGCGTCGACCGGCTGGCCGTCCGTTCCGTCGACGACCTCCGCTTCGGGATCGAGATGGCCGGCGACACCCTCCCGGTCGTCCTCGTTCGCCGGGGAGAGACCGCTCGAATCCTGCTGCGTCGGCGTTAGCGCCTCGGGGCGCCGTCGCCGCTGAGGGCGTCGGGCCGCGCCCGCTACTCGTAACGGAGCGCGTCGATCGGGTCGAGAGCCGCAGCCCGACGCGCGGGCCACAGCCCGAAGAAGAGTCCGACGCCGGCCGAGAAGCCGATCGCGGTCGCGACCGCCTCCGGCGCCACGGACGTCTGCCACTCGGCGAACCGCGTCATGAGCTCGGCGGCCCCGTACCCTGCGGCCACACCGATCAGCCCGCCGAGGATGCACAGGAAGAGCGCCTCGACGAGGAACTGCGTCATGATCGCGCGCCGCGTGGCACCCAGCGCCTTGCGGACACCGATCTCGCGCGTCCGCTCCGTGACCGAGACGAGCATGATGTTCATGATCCCGATCCCGCCCACGAGCAGGCTGACACCGGCGATCCCCGCCAGGAGGAGCGCGAACGTCTGGTTCGTCTCGTTGAAGGTGGCCAGCAGATCCGCCGAGTTTCGGATGTTGAAGTCGGCCTCCTCGCCGGCCCGCAACCGGTGCGATCGACGCATGATGCGGTCGATCTCCGCGAAAGCCATGTCGAGCTGCTGGGGCGTCTCCGTCGCGGCGTAGATCGAGTTGAGGCGGTCGCGGCCACCCATCACCCGGTACTGCGCCGTGGACTGCGGGATGAAGACCTGATCGTCGGGACGCATCCACGCGGCGTCGCCCTTCTCCTCCAGAACGCCGATGACCTCGAAGAGGATCCCACGGATCTGGATCGTCTCGCCGATGAGCAGCTCGGGCGGAGTCTCGCCGAGGTCGACCGGCACGTTGTGCCCCAGCACGACGACGCGCCGGCGTCCCTGGATCTCACCCTGGTTGAACCACCGCCCGACCTGCAGGGCGTGATCGTACATCTCGAAGTACTCGGGCCAGACCCCCATGACCTGGGTATTCGAGTTCCAGCGCTTGTACGTGACCTGCAATCGGGACTGCTGCTCGGGCGAAACCGTGAGGAGTCCACCCGAGTCGTCGCGCAGCGCGATCGCGTCCTCCACGGAGAGCTCCGCGTCACCGCGGGACACGCCGCCCCACATCTGCTGGCCCGGCCGGACCGTGAGGATCGACGTCCCCATCCGGTTGATCTGCTCCTCCACCTGCTGCTGCGCGCCCTCACCCAGCGCGACCATCGTGATCACGGCCGCGATCCCGATGACGATGCCGAGGGTGGTCAGCACCGAACGGAGGACGTTGGCGCGCACGGCCGCCATCGCGACCATCACGATCTCGAGGAAGAGCATCGTCCGCTCCGACCCTACCGACGACGGCCGCCGCCGCCGAAGGGGCTCGACCCTCCGCGCGACCGGATCCGGTTCAGAAACTCCTGCTGCTGGGCCTGGAGCTGCGCGGCGCCGACGATGACGAGCGTCTCCCCCTCGTCCAGGCCGCTCACGACCTGCGTGTTGTCCCAGTCGCCGAGCCCGATCTGGACCAGCCGCGGCTCGGGGATGCTGTCCGTACCGAGGACGAAGACGGCGGCCGTCCTCGACTCACGGGGTGGGGCGGCCGCGGCATCCCCCTGACCCGGCATCGCACCCGAGCGCATGCCCCCACCTCCGCCCGCCTGCCCACGCATCGACTGCATCACCGCGCGCAGCGAGTCCTGCGGGATCTCCCCCGCCCGAACCTGCTCCTGCAGCTCCTGGATCCGGGCGCGTACGGCCGCGCGTCGGTCGGCCTCCGACCCTTCGGCGGTCCCGCCCGGGGAGGCCTCCACTCCGCCCTCGGCGGCGGGAGCTGCCCGCGGACCGCCCGCTGCGTCCCCATCCGCGGCCGCCATACCACGCATCCCGGCCCGTCCGCCGAAGTCGGCGCGACCGGCCCGCATGAACGAGGAAAGATCGAGCTCGTCGATGTCGAGCCCGAGCGCCATCGCGGCCGGGCCGACATCGGAGGTCTGCACGATTGCGTTGTTCGGCACCACCACCACGTCGAGCGCCTCGTCGATGAAGACCTCGACCTCGGCGTTCATACCGGGCCGCAGAAGCCCCGAGCGGTTGTCGAGCGACACGATGACCGGGAACATCGTCACGTTCTGCTCCACGGTGGCCTGCGGCTCGATCTTGTCGACCACGCCCTGGAAGGTCCGATCCGGATACGCCTCGACGCGCACGGCGGCCTCGAGCCCGGCGGCCAGATCACCCATGTCCGTCTCGTCGACGAGCGTACGCACCTGCATCCGGCTCAGATCCGCCATGACGAAGAGCGCGGCGCCACCGGAGACGTTCGACGCGGCCGACTGGATGACCGTGCCTTCCTCGACGTTCTTCTGGATGATCGTACCGTCGAGCGGGGCCCGAATGTTGACATCGGCGAGCTGGAGCTCGGCGAGGTCGAAGTTCGTCCGAGCACGCACCAGCGACGCCTCCCCGTTCGCGAAGGCCAGGCGGGCGTTCTCGAACTCGGACTGCGTGATCACCTCGGCCTCGAGGAGGCGCTGCTGGCGCTCGTACTGCGCCTGCGCGATCTCGAGCTGTGCCTGGGCCACCGCGAGGTCCGCTTCCGTCTGGTTGTAGCGGTTGCGCACGTCGCGTGGATCGACCTCGGCGAGGAGGAAACCGCGCTCCACGTAGTCCCCGATGTCGGCGTGCAGGCGGAGGATCTCCCCCGATGCGAGCGACTTGACCTCGACGGCTCGCACCGGCTCGACCGTGCCCGTGGCCTCCGCCCGGATCAGCAGGTCTCCTCGGGACGCCTCGGCCGTGAGGAGCCGCGGCCCGGTCTCCTCGGCAGCCTCGCCGGTCTGGCACGCCGCCGCGGCGAGCCCGGCGAGGGCGGCGAGGGTGAAGCGGCGAGAAGCGATCATGCGGGCGTCTCCACGGGCTGGTTGAGGAAGTCGCGTTCGATCACCCCGTCCTTCAGGTGGATCTGGCGCTTCGCGTGCTCGGCAATGTCGTGCTCGTGCGTCACGACGACGATCGTCTGACCGGCTTCGTTAAGCTCGTCGAACTGCTTCATCACCTCGTCGCTGGTCACCGAGTCCAGGTTTCCGGTGGGCTCGTCGGCCAAGAGAAGGGCCGGCTCGTTGACCAGGGCGCGCGCGACGGCGACGCGCTGGCGCTGCCCACCCGACATCTCCGGCGGCTTGTGCTCCATGCGGTCCGCCAGTCCGACGAGCTCGAGCTTCTCGGCGGCGCGCCGTTTACGCTCCCTGCTGCCCACGCCGGCGTAGATCAGCGGCAGCTCCACGTTGTGCAGCGCCGTCGCCCGAGGGAGCAGGTTGAACGTCTGGAAGACGAAGCCGATCTCGCGATTGCGGACCCGGGCGAGCTGATCGTCGGAGAGCTCGCTGACGAGCTGCCCGTTCAGCCAGTAGTCGCCCTCGGTCGGCGTGTCGAGACAACCGATCATGTTCATGAAGGTCGATTTGCCCGACCCCGACGGTCCCATGATCGCGACGTACTCCCCGGGCTCGATCAGCACGTCGACGCCACGCACGGCGCGCACCGTCTCGGCGCCCAGCACGTAGTGCTTGGTCAGTCCCCTGGTTCGTATGATCTCCCCGCTCACAACTCCCTCCCCAGAACCGCCTCGAGCTCCGCTCGGGCCAGGATGTAGTCGTACCGTGTCGTGACGACGTCGACTTCCGCCTGCGTGTACGCCTGCTGGCTGGTGAGCACGTCGAGGATCGTCGCCGCACCCACCTCGTACCGAGCCCGAACGACCCGCAGATCCTCCGTAGCTACGAACAGGGCGTCCTCCGCAATCACGATGGCCATCTCCGCCGTACGGAGCGTCTGCAGGGCGGCGTCCGCCTGTTCACGCGCCGCCAGGCGCGCGTCGTCTTCCTGGAGCGTCGCCACCCGGTGCGCGTACTGCGCCCGATCGACGGTGGCCTCGCGTTGAAACCCGTTGAAGATGGGATAGCTCATCGAGAGCGACATGTTCCAGCTCGTGCGTCCGCCGTCGAGCGCGAAGGCCTGGTTGTTCCACCCGTATCCCGACGTGAACCGGAGCGACGGGATGTACGCCGTCTTCGCCGACCCGATCGAAAGACCGGCCGCGTCGGCAGCCTCCGCCGCCGCGAGCACGGACGGCGAGACCTCCTCCGCGATCCTCATGATCTCGTCGTCCGGGAGCGTGAGGTCGCGCGGATTCAGGTCGCTCGGGCGCACCGGCTCGACCGGCGCCCCCTGCCCGATCTGGCGTCCGAGTGCGAAGCGGGCGGCGCGCATCGCCGTCTCGCCCTGGAGCACGGCCTGCTCCGCGTTTACGAGGTCGAGGCGAGCTCGCAGTGAATCCGAAATCGTGGACTCGCCGAGCTGGGTACGTCGGCGGACGATCTCCAGATTCTGTTGCGCCTGCTCCACCCGCTCGCGCGCGACGTCGAGCAGATCACCGGTGCGCAGCGCTGCGAAGAAGAGCGTCTGCGTCTGGAGGCGGAGCTGATAGCGCTGGTTCGCATAGCGCGCCTCGGCGGCACGGACATCCGCCTTGGCGGCGTCGTAGTCGCGAAATCGCCGCGTGCCCTCGAATACCGTCCACGCCCCGGAGACGTTCGCGCTGTACGAGTCGGAGCTTCCGGAGACGATCTGACCCGTCAGCTCGTTGAGCACGTTCGCGCTGCGCAGCGCACCCGAGCTGCTCACGGACAGCGTGGGAAGGAACGCGGCCCACGAGGTCTTCTGCGTCAGGTATGCGTTGTCGACCTGCTGCTGCTGCTGCGCCATCGCGGGACTGCGCACCAGCGCACGATCGATCGCCTCGTCCAGCGTCACGCTCTGCTGGGCACCCGCGGCCAGAGGAACGAGGAGAGCCGCACCTGCGAGCACGCAGGTCGGGGTGCGGGCGCGAACCCGCGATCGAATTGTCATCAGGTTGTCCGGTCGTCCTATTTCTCGCGCTCGGCCTCACGCTCGGCTTCCCACTCCTCGATAAGCCGCTGGTATTCGGCCGCCTGCTCCGGCGAGAGTACCGCCTTGATCGCGTTCCGCGTTTCGAGCGTGAGCTCCCGGCGACCGGCTTCCCACCGTGCCCGGGACTCGTCGTCGTACGCTTCGCGTCGTGCGCGCCACTCCGCCACGATGGTTTCGATGCGCGCGAGCTGCTCTTCGTTAGGCTCGACCTGATGATAGATGTACCGGCGCTCCGCACCCGACTCCTCGGCCGACTCCTCTTCGGCCTCCTCACCGTCCTCGACGAGGGGGGGCTCGACGATGAACGACGAATCCGGCGGCTCGGCCCACAGGCCGCGGTCGGCCGCGAGGCCGAGCAGAACGCCGGACGTGAACACGACCGCGAGGATGAGCGCGGTCGCGATCCGGGTGCGTGCGCCGTCCTCCACGGTCAGAACGCCTCCGGCACCATCGCAACGAACGAGGCCGCCGCGGCGGGCGCCAGCGTCACCGGCACCGCCTCGACCTCGGCCACGGGTGCCACCGGGGTCGTCCGGACCTCACGCGCGCCCGCTCGGAAGAGAATGACCCCTGCGAGGGCCGCCGCCAGGGCGGCGGTCGGAACGATCGCGCGCCCCCAGGACGCGACGACGTCCGGAACCGTCAAGCGCACGAGAAGACGTCGCTGCGCCAGAGCGCGCGCCGCGTCGGTCAGAACGCGGTCACGGAAGCGCAGCCAGTAGTTGGGATCCTCCGTGGCCGGATCCAGAAGCGCGAGCCGCTCGGCGAGCATGATGTCCCGCCCGAGCTCGTCGGTTCGCTCCGGTCCCGCCTGGAAGTCGAAGCCCATTATGCTTTCCTCAACATCTCAGGCACCCCGGGCACGTCACTCAGCGCGGCCCGCAGCGCCTTCCTCGCGAAGTGCAGGTGGGACCGTACGGTCCCCGACGGAATCTCCAGTCGCTCCGCGATCTCTCTGTGTTTCCAACCCTCGAGATCGTGTAACAGCACGATCTGTCTCTGAACTTCGGGTAGCGCTCCCAGCGCCTCCTCCAGAAGGCTCCTCAACTCCCGCGTCTCCGTAACGCGATCCGGAGTCGGGGCCCCCGATCGGGCACCGGGCGGCACCTGCTCGGTCTCCCTGAGCGACTCGCGGCGAATGAGGTTCTTCGATCGGTTTCGCACGATGGTCATCAACCATCCCGCGAAACGGTCGGGGCTCCTGCACTCGTCGAGCCGGTCCAGGGCTACGAGAAAGGACTCCTGAGCTGCGTCCTCCGCGTCTTCGTGTCTTCCCACCACCGACAGGGCAACGGCGTAAGCGGCCCGCTGGTATCGCTTCACCAGGGTGCCGAAAGCGACTTCGTCGCCTTTCCGCGCCCTTCGGACCAGCTCGCCGTCCGTCGGCGTTTCGGTTCGTTCAGAGGACACTGACGCGTCGCAGCTTGTTGAAGACCTCGGTGGAGAGAATCTAGGAGTCTCGCCGGCCCCTCGCACCGCCGTGGCGTGAGCGGCTGGGCGGATCCGCGGGAGCCTCCTCGACGACCCGGTAGGGACACGAGCGGGAGAAGCCGCGTACCAGATCATTCGGCGTGAGCCCATCCAGAGTTCGTCCCA
>JANQME010000245.1 GCA_028280205.1 Longimicrobiales bacterium | reverse complement strand
CGGTTCGGTGCTCGCCGCGAGTCCCACGTGCGTGCCTGTGATGATCGTGCCGTCCGCTTCGGGTCCCGCGATGTACACGCCGTTTCCGTCGAATGACGTCAGCGCGATCGCGTCGAGGCGCACGGGTGCGCGCAGCACGATCCCGTCGACCGCGCCGGCCGACGAGCCGTCGAGCTCCACGACGGGGCGGTCCACGTACCCGGGCTGCGAGCTCCCGTCGATCGTGAGCTCGTCCGTGACGTCCGGGAGGGCGGACGCGAGGGCGATCACATACGGCGCGGGGCCCGGAAGGTCGAACTCGATCTCGTCCGGCCCGGGGTCGACGTTCGCTTCGTCGATCGCCTCGCGCAGGCTGCAGTGCGCACCGTCGCACACGCCGTCGTCCACGTCATCGGCGGCGTTGACCGTGAGCGGCTGCGGAGGCGGAACCGAGTACGTGGTGCACGCCGAGAACTCCGAAGGGCCCTGCGTGACGCTGCTCTGCGTGGCGGTGATGACCTCGCCCGCGGCGACGCCCTGGGGCGCCGGCCACGAGAAGGCCAGGTCGCCGTTGCCGTCGGTGTTGTCCGTCACGCTTCCCAGGACCCGGGCGCCCTCTCCGAAGCCGCTCGGGTCGCACTGAGCGCTGGCATAGAAGTAGACCGTCGTCAGGGTGTTGGGAAACGTGCTCAGCGTGCCGTCGATCGTTCCGGCGGCGGACGTGATGATCGGGTGGTTCGCGATTCCGTCCGCCTCGCCGGCGTCGTTCCCCGTGGGGCCCGTGAGCCCCAGGTCGATCCCGAGGCCGCCGTTGTCGTAGATGTCGTTGAAGAGGATCTCGTTCTGTTGCGGCGAGGACGAGAAGATCCCCTCGTCTCCGTTGTAGGCGATGATGTTGACGTCCGTGTCCGGGTCGGAGCCCCCGACGAGGTTGAAGTCGGAGTTGACGAAGCTCACGCCGTCGTCCCCGTTGCCGATCGGGATCGAGACGCTCGTGCCGGTGCCGAGGTGGTTGCCGAGCACCGTGTTGCCGTCGGAGGCGAGGATGACGCCATCGCGTCCGTTTCCGGAGATGACGTTGCAGTCGTCGAGGCAGAGGCCCGGATCGGTGCTCACGCCTCCGATCTGATTGCCCGTTGCGCCGTTGAAGACGTTCACGCCGTGGTCGGTGTTCGATATGGGGGCCGTACCGTCGGCGTTCACGCCGATCAGGTTGCCCCGGACACGGTTGCCCGACGCCTGCGACCCGGAGATGAGGACGCCGTCGTCGGTGTTCCCCGAGATGACGTTTCCGAAGCCCTGGGCTCCCAGACCGACGTCGTTGTCGGTCGCCGACGTACCGAGCCCGTCGATGTAGACCCCGGACGCTCCGTTGCCGTCGGCGGTGACCCCGTCGGGCTCGACGCCGATGTAGTTCCGCTCCAGCACGTTGGACGAGCTGGAGATCCGGACCCCGTACCCGGTGAACCCGGTGATCGAGAGGCCCCGGATGATGCTGTTGCCCGCGGTCAGCCAGAAGCCGGTGCCGGCGCTCATGTCGCCATCCACCTCGATGAGCGGGACGCCCGCGTACCCGGGCTGGGTCGTGCCGTCGATGATGACCGGGTCGGTCACGACGTCGCCGAACGACACGATCCGCACGACGCCGGTGCCGATGGCGAAGTCGATGATGTCCACGCCGGGCGTCTGGTTCGCCTGCTCGATCGCCGCGCGCAGGGTGCACAGCCCCGTGGGCGCGGCGGGCGTTCCCGTGTCGCACACGCCGTCCCCGACGTCCCCGTCGCCGGCGTTGCCGGCGTGGTTCACGACGAAGACGGCCCGTGGCGTGGCCGACATCGCGGGAAGTGTCAGAAGGAGAGCCAGGAGGCCCAAGCGGGAGATTCTTCGTGCGGGCATCGTTCCGTTCCTTGGCCGAGGCGGCCCGGCTCCGCTTGCTCGAGGCCGAACCGCGGGACACGTTGCCCGCACGGTACGCCACACCGCTTACTGTCCGGTTAGCCGCGGATTAAGCCCGAGGACTCGCCGGTTCTCGCGATGATCGAACTCCGTGTGCTCGGCGAGCTGGACCTGCGTGACACGGCCGACGGCCGGTCGCTCGCATCCGTGCTCGCGCGGCCGAAGCGGATCGCGTTGCTCGTCCGCCTTGCCCTCGACGCTCCGTCGGGAATCGCTCGGGATCGGATGATGGCCATGTTCTGGCCCGAGTCGACGGAGGAGCGCGCCCGCAACTCGCTCAACCAGGCGGTCTTCCACCTCCGCCGGGCCGTCGGCTCCGAGGCGCTGTCGAGCACCGGCGACCTCCTCCGACTCGATCGCGCGCTCGTGCGGTGTGACGCGTCGGAGATGGAGGCGGCCCTCGACTCGGGCGACCTGCGCAGAGGGGTCGACCTCTACGGCGGGGAGATGCTCCCCGGATTCCACCTCTCGGGGTGCGCGGACTTCGAGCACTGGCTCGACGCCCGGCGTGAGCGCCTGAGACGACGAGCGGTGGAAGCGGCCGTCGCCCTCGGCGTCGGCGATCGGGAGGCGGGCAACGCAGTCGGCGCGGCACGCTGGCTCGCGCGAGCGTCGGCGTGGGCGCCGCACCGGGAGTCGGTGATCGCAGAGCTCCTGGGAACCCTCGCGGACGCAGGCGACCGCAGCGGGGTCGTGCGGGAGTACGAGCGCTTCCGGCAGCGACTCGAGAGGGACCTCGGCATCGCGCCTTCGGCTCGGCTCGTCGAGCTGGTCGAGGCGGTGAAGCGGTCGGGTGTCGGTCCGACCGAACGCTCGACGACTGTGGCTTCGGACACCGCCATGGCATCGTCACCGGCCGTTCCCGTAGAGGAGCAGCGCCCGTCTCCGGCCCCGGAGGCGAACGGCGCGGACGGCCCCGCGCGAACGCCCGGTCCCGCGTCGACACCGGCCCCCGCACGCAGTCGGATGTGGCCCGGCATCCCGGCCGTGCTGGCCGGAGCGCTCGTGGTCGGTGCACTCGTGGTCGGCGCGCTCGCGACCGGCATCGGGGACGCGCCGCCGGTCGCTCCGGCCGCGAAGGCGGAGGTTCCCCAGGTGGCGGTGCTTCCGTTCACGGTCTCGGGCGCACCCCATCTGGACTATCTGAGCGAGGGTGTGGTGGACCTCCTCAGCGCGAAGCTCGCGGTGCCCGGACAACTGCGGACGGTCGAGCCCCGCGTCGTTCTGGCCGAGGTGGCGAGGTCGTCGCAGCCCCGTTCGGCCGACGTCGGTCCCGACATCGCCGAGCGCCTCGGGGCGAGTCACTACATCACCGGCAACGTGCTGGAGGCGGGCGGACGTCTCGAGATCGTCGCGCGGCTCCACCTCGCCTCGGGGGCATCGGTCGCGACGGCGGGCACGCTGCTCCCGAGCGAGGCCGACCTCTTCACGGCGCTGGACGAGATCGCCCTTCAGCTCGTCGGGGAGTACTCGGCCGAAGAAGGCGGGCGCTTCTCCCGGACGGCGGCGCTCTCGACGGCCTCGCTGGACGCGCTTAAGGCGTACCTGGACGGGGAGCAGCGCCTCCGCACGGGGGACTACTCGGGCTCGGTGGCGTCGTTCACGACGGCCGCGGCACACGACTCGCTCTTCGCCCTCGCGCACTATCGCCTCGCGGTCGCGGCCGACTGGGCCGGCCGGAACGACGTGCGCGTCGCGTCGCTCGAAGAGGCGTGGAGCGGCCGCGATCGTCTGCCCGAGCGCGAGCGGCTTCTTCTCACCGCGCGGAAGCACACGTGGGAGGCGGAACGCCATCTGCGCACGCTCGTCACGCGGTATCCGGACGACGTCGAGGCGTGGGCGGAGCTGGCCGACCTCCTGTTCCACAACCCGTCGTCCGGCGCGACGGCCGACGAGATCCGGAGGGCGTTCGGGCGCGCGCTCCGGTACGAGCCCGACAACATCAATGCGATCCAGCACCTGGCCCGTCTCGCCGCGTTCGAGCGGGACCACGAGCGCCTCGACTCGCTGGTGGAGCGCGCGTTCGCCCTCGGTGTCGACGGCCTCGGCGCGCTGGAGCTTCGCGCGCTGCGCGCGTTCGCGATGGCGGATCGCAACGACCAGGAAGACGTCCTGGACGAGATGCGCCTCCTCGACGACGGGACCCTGGAGTGGATGGTCTTCCGGACCGTCGCGTACTCCGGAGCGCTCGAGGACGGCCACCGCCTCGCCGACCTGATGACCGAGCCGGACCGGCCGGCGGAGATCCGGGCCCTCGGCCACGGGCTCGAGGCCCAGTTGGAGGCGGCACGCGGCCGAGCCGTCGTCGCGCGCGCGCACGCCGCGGAGGCCGGAGCGCTGCACGCGGATGTGGGGCTGCTCACGCGGGCGGTGCTCGCCACCGCGCCCCTGCTCGCCGACGACGAGCGTGAGCTCCTGGCCGTCCGGGACTCGCTGCGCGCGCGGCCGCGGGTCCCGCCGCCGCTGGGTGTAGGCATCCGCGGGGCCAGCCTGCTCACGCCGGACCTCCTGGACCTGCTGACCGGCCTGGTCGAGGTCCGGCTCGGCGAGACCACCGCGGCCCGGGCGATGGTGGACTCGCTCCGCATGGGTGGCGGGACACGTGCGCGCATGGCCGAGGTCCTCCACCTCGCGATCGTGCTCGCCGGGGACGCACCGCCACTCGCCGTGCACCGACCCCCGCCGAGGGGCTGGGTCGAGCCGATGGCCGCGGAGCTCTTCCAGATCGGCGACCTCCACCGGCGACTCGGAAACCCGCGCACCGCCGTGCGCTGGTTCGGGGTCATGACGGGCGAGATCCCGTTCGCGATGGTCCAGCGGGCACCCTCGCACCTACGACGCGCCGAGCTCCACGACGCCCTGGGGGAGCGGGCGGATGCGATCCGCCACTACAGACGCTTCGCCGAGATGTGGAGCGAAGCGGACCCGGCGCTCCGACCGTCGGTGGAGCGAGCCGAGGCGAGGATCAGGGAGCTCGGCGGGTAGGTCCGGAGCTCGATGGTGAGCTCGGGAGCTGGGCAGCTCGCTTGCGGAGCCGGAGGCCCGCGCGCTCAGAACCGCTTCGCGCTCACTCCTCCCGGAGCGCCACCACCGGGTCCACGCTCGTCGCCCTGCGGACGGGCGCGGCCGACGCCAGCAGCGCGACCGCGAAGAAGCCGACGGCCACGGTCGCGTACGTGACCGGATCGACCGGATCGGCGCCGACGCGCAGGCCCCGCATGAGGCGCGTGGTCCACACGCTCGCGACGAGGCCGATCGCGACGCCGACCGCGGTCAGCGTCATTGCTTCACGCAGCACGAGGCTCAGGATGCCGCCGGTCTCGGCGCCGAGCGCCATGCGGACGCCGATCTCACCGACCCGTTGTCGCACGATGTGCGAGAGGACGCCATAGATGCCGATCGCCGCCAGGGCGAGCGCCAGCGCTCCGAACGCGCCGATGACCGCGAGCGCGAAGCGGGTCTCGGTCATCGACTCCGATACCCGCTCGTCCATGGTCCGAACGTCCGAGAGCGGCAGCAGCGGATCCATGTCCCGGAGGATGCGTCGCACGTCGGGCAGAAGGGCGGCGGGATCCCCTCCGGTCCGCACCGCGTACGCCATGTTGCCGGGGGTACCCGCATACAGGTGGGTCACGTAGACGCCCTCCGTGCCGTCCTCGGCAAGCGAGGGCCCGCGTTGGTGACGCACCACGCCGATGATCTCGACCTCGACCGGCTCCAGCGTGGTGAAGCGGACGAGCATCCGCGAGCCGATCGGGCTGGCGTTCGGCGAGAGCTTCTCCGCGAGGACCTCGTCGACCAGGACGACGGCCGAGCTGTCCACGAAGTGCTCCGGTGCGAACCAGGCGCCCTCGACGAGCGCGGTCCGCATCGTCTCGAAGTACCCCGGTCGAACGACGCGGAACGCCGCCTGCCCGTAGAGGCTCTCGTCGGTGCGCGCCTCCAGGGGTCCGTAGCGCCCGAGCGCCGCGAGGCTGTTCTGCAGTGGCACGGTCGACGCGGCCGCCACGTCGGTCACGCCCGGCAGCGCGCCCAGCGAGGCGTCGAACTGGTCCATGAAGTTGGTCCGCTCGACCGGCGAGTACCGGTTGCCGGGGAGCGCCAGATTGAAGGTGAGCACACCCTGCGGCTCGAACCCCGGATCGACCCGCTGCAGTGCGACGAAGCTGCGGATCATGAGGCCGGCGCCGACCATCAGGACGAGACTGAGGGCCACCTCGGCCACCACCACACCGTTGCGAAAGCGCTTCTGACTCGCCAGCGAAGACGAACGCCCGCGATCCTTGAGCGCGTCGGTCAGCCGGGGGTTCGACGCCTTCAACGCCGGAAAGAGCCCGAAGAGGAGGGCCGCCAACAGAGAGGCGACCGCGGTGAACCCGAGCACCGGGAGGTCGAGCCCGATCGACTCCATCCTCGGGAGGTCGGCGGGCCGGAGCGCCATGAGGACCCGGTTGCCCCCTACCGCCAACCCGAGCCCGAGCGCACCGCCGGCCACCGCGAGCACTCCGCTCTCGAGGAGGAGCTGACGCACCACGGCCCCGCGGCTGCCGCCGAGGGACGCGCGCACGGCGAACTCGCGCTCACGCCCGCTGGCCCGGACCAGGAAGAGGTTCGAGACGTTCGCGCACGCGATCAGCAGTACGAAGGCGACCGCGCCGAAGAGCGCCAGGAGCACGGGCCGGACCTCCTCGGTCAGCTCGGCGCGCATCTCGCGCAGGTCGAGCTGCCAGCCCGCGGTCTCGCGCAGGTTCGAGTCGGCGCGCAGGCGGGCGCTGATCCCGGCCACCTCGGCCGAGGCTTGCTCCATCGAGACGCCGTCCGCGAGCCGGGCCACGACCGCCCAGAGCACGTTGCGCCGGGCCGGCCACGCGTTGACATCGATCCGCAGCGGCGTCCACAGGTCGATCTCCTGCGTGAGCGTGCCCACGCCGAAGTGCAGGCGCGTCCGCGGCGGGAGCACACCCACGACCACGGACGCGTTGTTGTTGATGTCGATCGTGCGGCCCACGACGTCGCGATCGCCCCCGTAGCGGCGCTGCCAGATCTCGTAGCTCAGCATCACGACCGCGGGCGGAATGGCGGCCGCGTCCGTGTCGGGCGGCACCGGGTCGGCGTCCGCCGCCTCGAAGCCGCGCCCGATGAAGGGCTCCACGCCGAGGACGTCGAAGAGGTTGGCGGTGGTACCCGCCACGTCGACGATCTCGGGCTCCGCGTCTCCGCCCGTCAGCGACTGGGTGAAGGTGATGACCCCACCCATCTCCTCGAACAGGGTCCCCTGCTCCCGTATGTCGCGCAGATCGGGCGGAGACACCGGGAACTTCGCCACGTCGCGGTTCGTGAGGTTGGCCCAGATGACGACGAGCTCGCCCGGATCCTCGTACGGGAGCGGCTTCAGTAGGACGCCCTGCACGACGCTGAAGATCGCGGTGTTGGCGCCGATGGCGAGCGCCACCGTGCCGACCGTGATCGCCGTGAAGCCGGGCTGCCGCGCGAGCGAGCGAACCGCGTACTTGAGATCCCGAATCAGCTCCCCCATCCGACTCCCCCCGTTGGCCGTCCCGTGCACGGTTTCCCTACGGACGGAGCGGCCCGTAGGTTACGC
>JANQME010000160.1 GCA_028280205.1 Longimicrobiales bacterium | reverse complement strand
GTGGGCCGCGCACCATCGGCACCACCACCGCCACTCCGACACCGAGCACGACGTCCACTCCCCGCGCCACCACGGCTTCTGGTGGGCGCACATGGGGTGGATCACGGCCCCGGGGAACTTCCCCACCCAACTCGGGGAAGTCCGCGACCTGGCGAAGTACCCGGAGCTCCGCTTCCTGGACCGCTTCGACGTGCTCGTGCCTACGCTGCTCGCCGTGGGTCTCTTCCTCCTCGGCGGATGGCAGTGGCTCGTGTGGGGCTTCTTCATCAGCACCGTGGTCCTCTTCCACTGCACCTGCTTCATCAACTCGCTCGCGCACCAGCTCGGCACGCAGCGTTACGAGACCGGGGACGACAGCCGCAACAGCCTCCTCCTCGCTCTCATCACCTTCGGAGAGGGGTGGCACAACAACCACCACAAGTATCCGGGCTCGGCGCGCCAGGGCTTCTTCTGGTGGGAGGTCGATCTCACGTACTACGGGCTGCTGCTGCTCCAGCGGATCGGCCTCATCTCCGACCTCCGCAAGCCGCCCGCCCGCGTGTACGAGGCCGCGAAGTGAGGTCTCGGCGATGTCGTCGTTGAAGCGGCAGCGCATCGCGATCGTCGGGAGCGGCGTCTCGGGGCTCGTCGCGGCGTACCTCCTTCGTGATCGACATGACGTCACGGTCTTCGAGGCGCGCGATCGCGTGGGCGGTCACGTGCACACGATCGAGGTGTCCGCCCCCGACGGCTCGATCGACCGCGTGGATACGGGCTTCATCGTCTACAACGAGCCGAACTACCCGTACTTCTCGGCGTTGCTGCGACGGCTGGAGGTCGCGACGCAGCGCTCCGACATGAGCTTCAGTGTGCGGTGCGACCGCACCGGGCTCGAGTACAACGGCTCCGGCATGCGCCGGCTCTTCGCGCAGCGGCGCAACTTCCTGCGTCCGTCCTTCCATCGCATGCTGCTCGACATCCTCCGCTTCAATCGGGAGGCGTCGGACGCCGTGGCCAACGGGGCGGCCGGGATGACGCTCGGCGAATACGTGGACGCGGCGGGCTTCTCGCCCCGACTCGCCGAGCACTACCTCCTTCCGATGGGCTCTGCGCTCTGGTCCGTCCCACGCGATCGCGTCCTCCGCATGCCGGCGGCCTTCTTCGTGCGCTTCTTCGAGCACCACGGGATGCTCACGGTGAACGACCGGCCCGAGTGGCGCGTGGTGCGGGGCGGCTCGGACCGCTACGTGGAGCGGCTCGCCGCACGTCTCGGGGGGCGGATCCGGACGGGCACACCGGTGCGGCGGGTGGAGCGGCTCACCGACGGCGTACGCGTCGACGACGAGCCGTTCGACCACGTCGTGCTCGCGTGCCACTCCGATCAGGCGCTCGCGCTCCTCGCGGACGCGACGCCGGCGGAGCACGAGATCCTCGGGTCGCTGCCCTACCAGGCCAACGACGTCGTGCTGCACACCGACGACTCGGTGCTGCCCCGCCGCCGCCTCGCATGGGGTTCGTGGAACTACCACGTGCGGGGCGGGGACGACGCACCGGCCACGGTCACGTACAACATGAACCGGCTGCAGAGCCTGGAGGCCTCGCGGACCTATTGCGTCACCCTGAACGCGACCGAGGTCGTCGACCCGACGCGCGTGCTGTACCGGACGAAGTACCACCATCCGGTGTACACACGGGAGGGCTTCGCGGCGCAGGAGCGCTACGAGGAGATCGGGGGAGGCCGCACCCACTTCTGCGGAGCGTACTGGGGATACGGCTTCCACGAGGACGGGGCGCGGAGCGCCGTCCGCGTGGCCGAGGCGCTCGGCATCCGCGTCGCCGACGCGCTGGACGTGCGAGCGGACGGAGCGCTCGGCGTGCGGACGGGCGCCACGCTCGAGGCGGCCCGGTGAAGTCGGCCATCTACCGGGGCATCGTGACGCACGCGCGCCGGGAGCCGCGTCCGCACGACTTCGCGTACCGGCTCTTCATGATGTACCTCGATCTCGACGAGCTCGACGACGTCTTCGAGAGGCGCTGGCTCTGGTCGACCCGGCGGCCCGCGCTCGCCTGGTTCCGACGCGCGGACTACCTCGGCGATGCTTCGGTGCCCCTCGTCGACGCGGTGCGCGACGAGGCGGAGCGGCTCACCGGCCGACGCCCCACCGGCCCCGTCCGGATGCTCACGCACCTCCGCTACTTCGGCTACGTGCAGAACCCGGTCACCTTCTACTACTGCTTCGCGCCGGGTGATGACCGGGTCGAGACGGTGCTCGCGGAGATCACGAACACCCCGTGGCGCGAGCGGCACACGTACGCAATCCCCGATCCCGTGGACGGGACCCACCGCTTCGACAAGGCGTTCCACGTCTCGCCCTTCATGGACATGGACCACGAATACGCGTGGCGCTTCGACGAGCCCGGCGAGACGCTTCGGGTTCACATGGTCAACCACGCGGACGGTCGTCGGATCTTCGAGGCGGGCCTCTCGCTGCGCCGACGGGAGATCTCGGCCGGCGCGCTCGCCGCGGCCCTCGCCGGCTACCCGTTCATGACGGCGCGCGTCGTGACCGCGATCTACTGGCAGGCCTTCCGTCTCTGGCTCAAGCGCACGCCGTTCTTCGTGCACCCGGCGAAAAGGGCGGCATGAGCGCCCTCGATCAACTTGCCGAGCGCGCGGTCCGCCGCGGCCTCGCCGGCCTCACGCACGGCCGGCT
>JANQME010000154.1 GCA_028280205.1 Longimicrobiales bacterium | reverse complement strand
GGGCGCTCGTCGCGGTCGGGGTCGCGGTGGGCTCCGTCTTCTCGCATCACCACGGCGGCGAGGGTCCCTCGGGCGCGTTTCTGGGCCGGCTCCTGGCTCTGGCCGCGGAGAGCGCCCCGGCGCTGCTGTTCGCCTACCTGGCGGCAGGACTCCTCTCGGCGTTCCTGCCCGCGGCTTCGGTGCGGTGGCTGGGGAGTGGCAGCGCCGTGGGACAATCCGGGAGAGGGATGCTCGTGGGACTTCCGTTCCCGATCTGCTCCTGTGGTGTCGTGCCGCTCTATCGAAGCCTCGTGGCTCGAGGCGCTCCGCCCGCCGCGGCGATGGCATTCCTCGTGGCGACGCCCGAGCTGGGCCTCGACGCAGTGATGCTCTCGATTCCCCTCCTCGGACTTCCGGTGACGCTGCTTCGCCTGGGCACCGCCGCCGCTGCGGCCCTGCTCGTGGGCTGGTGGGTCGGTGGCCGACTCGAACGCCATTCGGAGCCGCCGGAGCCACCCGACGCACCGGGACTCGACCGGAACGGACGGCAGCGCCTTGTGCTGGCCCTCCGAACGGGGACCGGCGAGGTCGTCGATCACACGGCACCATGGATCCTCGTCGGACTCGTCGTCGCGGCACTCATGGCTCCCTGGCTCGACGGCGGATGGCTCGCCCAGCTCCCCTCGGTCGCGGGGGTGCTGCTTTTCGCCGCGCTCGGCTTCCCGACGTACGTGTGCGCGGCCTCTGCGACTCCTGTCGTGGCCGCCCTCCTCGCCGCGGGCCTGTCGCCCGGCGCCGGGATCGCGTTCCTGATCACGGGCCCCGCCACGAACGTGTCGACCCTGGGGGTCGTGTCGAGCCTCCACGGCCGGCAGGCCGCCCTTCGCTTCGCGTCAACGCTCGTGGGGTTCGCAATCGTGGCGGGGATCGCAGTCGACCTGGTGTTCCCCGGAGTGCCGGTACCGTCCCTCACCCAGCTCACGGAGGAGACGCCCACGGCGCTTCAATGGACCATGCTGATCGGGCTCTCGGCGCTCGTGGTGGGCTCCGTGGTACGCCGCGGGGTTCGGCGCTTCTGCGGCGAGCTGCGCGAGGGGCTGGGGTGGGGCCACGACCACGAACACCACGATTCCCACCCTCCGGTACGCGCCACGGCCCACCCCGGCCACACCCACGCTGGGTGACGATACGCCACCCGTGACACGTTATTGATAATGGTGTATCTTTAAGGGTTGCCTCTCCCCGGAGGACCCCATGAAGGCATCGATCACCGCTCCGCCGTCCGTCGCAGGCGCCGGATCACGGTTCGCGGCGTGTGCAGCCGCCTGGTGCGGGGTTCACTGCGCGCTGACACCGGTTCTCGTCGCCGCGATGCCGGCTCTCGCCCTGTCGGAAGGCGTCGAGCGGGGCGTGTTCGCTGCCACTGTGGCGTTGGGCGCTCTGATGCTCGCGCTGGGTCCTGCCCGGGCGCACGTTTCGATCATGCTCACCTTCGCGGCGGGAGCCGTCCTATGGGCCGCCTCCCTGGCCGGGCTGTTCGAGCCGCTGCCGGAGAGTCTGACGTCGGCCGTCGGAAGCCTTCTGCTCGCGTGGGCCCTCTTCCGCAGTGTGCGGGTCTGCCAAGCGGAGGCGTGCGCCGTGTGCACCGAGTCGGAAAGCAAGGGTCAGGTGCTCTGAGAGGGCACCAGAGCTCCTTCGGGATAGGTTGCCTGTTCGGCCCCCGTTATCGTTTCGGGTCCGAACATTCCCTCTCGAATCCACCGTGATGCAGCGAGACACCCGTCAGCGCCGTGCCATCCGCCGCGTCTTCATGAACGCCGGACGACCCCTCACGCCTGACGAGATTCTCGAGAACGGCCAACAGATCGTCCCCTCGCTGGGGCTCGCGACCGTATACCGGAACATCAAGATCCTGAAAGCCGAAGGCTGGCTGGCAGAGGTCGAGCTTCCCGGCGGCGGTGTCCGGTACGAGCTGGCGGAGAGGCCACACCACCATCACTTCCTCTGCCGGTCGTGCAATCAAGCGTTCGACGTGCACCGGTGTCCGGCCGAGATCGAGGAGCTGGCACCCGACGGCTTCGAGGTCGATGGCCACGATCTGATCCTGTACGGACGCTGCGCGGCCTGCACATGATCTGAGCTGACCTCGCCCCCTCCTCGCCCGTCCACACATACCCACGTCCCCCGAGCCAGAGGCGTCCCGTCCATGACCGCCGAAGCGGCCCGCATCGGCATCGTGACCGTTTCCGACCGCGCCTCGCGGGGCGAGTACGCGGACCGGGGTACACCCGCCGTGGAGGCTTGGCTCGGCCGCGCCCTCACGAGCGCCTGGGTCGCGGAGCGTCGCCTCGTGCCGGACGAGCGAGATGTGATCGCAGACACGCTGCGTGACCTCATCGACGAGACCGGGTGCTGTCTGGTGATTACGACGGGGGGCACGGGCCCGGCGCCCCGCGACGTGACAACGGAGGCCACCGAGGACGTGATGGAGAAGGTGCTGCCCGGCTTCGGCGAGGCGATGCGGGCGGCCTCGCTGCGCCACGTGCCGACGGCGATTCTCTCGCGAGCGGTTGCCGGCGTCCGGGGACGAGCCCTCCTCATCAACCTCCCGGGTTCCCCGAAGGCGGTCGGGGAGTGCCTCGACGCCGTCTTCTCCGCCGTGCCGGACTGCGTGGACCTGATCGGCGGTCCGCGCCTGGAGACCGACCCGGATGTGGTGCGGGCCTTCCGGCCACACGACTGAGACGACGCCGAGACACAGCTATGCCCCCCCCTCACTACGCCCAACCGCCTGACGGCTCCCCTTCTTCAGCGACCTGCTACAGCGCTGGAAAGAGCCAAGCGAGCGCGTTGGCGATCTCGGGGCGGCGGATCGCTCCGCCGAGATGCCCGGTCCAGATCAGGAGATAGCTCAGCAGCGCGACCCCGACGATCACGATGCCGTCCAGCCATCGTAGCGGCGGCTCTTCCTGCACCGTGCGGAGGATCGCCTGGATCGTCAGCACGGCGAGAAGAACGAGCCCGCTGAACGCCGCCCGCCCAAGCACCGCGTGCAGCTCGACGAGGTCCCGTACCGCCTCCAGCTCCGTCTCGAGCGATTCGAAGGCGGGCGGGCCGGAGAAGTATGCCACCCCACCGACGACCGCGCTGACGACGATGAGCCATCGGCCGGTCGCCGAGAGGGTGCTCGCCGCGCTCCCGGCTCCGGCGCTGGACGCGGAACGGGCTCCCCACGCTCCGAGTCCGAGCAGGACCAGGGCCAGGGGCATGAGCACCACCGGCACATGGACCGCGACGAGGTGGACGTGATTGGCCGTCAACGCACGGCCCGTCAGTTGCGACCGGTCCCGATCGCCTCGGCTGGCGGCACGCCCGAGTCGACGGCTTCGAAGTCGAGCTCGCTGCCGCGCATACTATGCGGGATCAGGTAGACGACGACCATGCACACGGCGGCAACCGTGACCGCGACCCGACCGGGAGCGGCCTTGTTCTTCACTCCCATCCCGAGCGCGGACGCTGCGACCACCCACACGAACCACATGATCAGCAGCTTGTTGTCGGTGAGGTCGTACCCCCACGGGAAGCCGGTCCAGTAGGCGCCGAAGGCGTACTTCTGAACGAACGGCCCGAGCACGAGCCCGCCGACCGTCATCCCGACGAGCGTGATCCACGTGAGCTTCCGGATGCTGCCGGGCGCGAAGAGGGCGCCCAGGCCCGTGCGCATCCCGACCAGCACGGTGAAGAACATCGCGAGCACGTGGGAGACGAGCAGCGGGGTCGGCACCGGGTCCTTGTAGCGCAGGACGATGGTGGGCTCGTCGGCCCCGGTGCTCGGAATCCGCACCATCTCCTCCGCGGTCCGCACCTCCACGTAGTACTCGATCTTTCCGGCGGCCGGTTGGACGGGGAGGTATGCCGCCAGCTCTGGTCCTTCCTCACCGGACTCCTCCGCGAAGGGTATGGAGGAGAAGTCGTCGTTCGTCGGGTAGCGGCGCCAGGTGAGCGTGGCCGAGGCACCCTCCCCGGGCCGGGGCAGCGCCACCCGGGCTCGAGCGGTGGTCTCCTGACTCCGAACGAGCGCGTATGCGTACGCCTCGGAGCCGGCGTCGATCTCCCCGCGGAGCGGATAGGTGGGTCCGGTTCGGCGCTGATAGATGGCGGCCGCAGCCATGATCAGGACCGCACCCACCCACAGGAGCGCCCCGACCCAACGGGACTGGCGGATCTCAGACACCAGGGTGCGCGAGACAGTCCGGACAGTGACCCCGGAGCTGCACCATCGCCCCGCGGACGGACTCCGCCCACGGACCGTCGATCGAGAGCGCGGCCGTGAGGTCCTCTTTGAGGCACGCGACCCGCCCGCAGTCCTCGCAGAGGAAGTGCGGGTGGCGATGGCCGTCGTCCGGATCGAGCGCGAACGCATAGCGATCGATCCCATCCACGCGGCTGACGACCGGAGCGAGACCCACCTCCCGCAGCTTGACCAGATTGCGGTAGATCGTCGCCTGATCCCACTCGGCGCCGCCGAGTCGCTCGAGCACCTGTGAGAACGACAGGGGACCCTCGGCCTCGGCCAGGATGCCCAGCACCGTGACGCGAGGGGCGGTGACACGGAGTCCGCAGTCGCGCAGCCGCCGGCGTGCCTGGTCCTTCGAGATTCGCATGGGCCTTCCCCAGCGCAGCGGAAACCGACCGAAAACGCTAGGGACATGCCCTTGCACATGCAAGTCACTTGTGTATCGTTTCGGCTCGCAAGCGGCTTGCAGGAACAAGCATGTGCGCTGGTGCCGTGCGGCGTCGCCCGCGCCCGCGCGCTTCCACCGTGAAGGGCCGGCCAGGAACCTCGATGAGCTCCCATCCCGATACCGTTCCCCGGGACGATCGCCTCCCCGTCACCGTCTTGTCCGGCTTCCTGGGAGCCGGGAAGACCACCCTGCTCAACGAGGTCCTCCAGAACCGGGAGGGACGGCGGGTCGCGGTCATCGTGAACGACATGAGCGAGGTCAACATCGACGCCGCCCTGGTGGAACGCGGGAGCGCCCAGCTCTCGCGGACCGAGGAGACGCTCGTCGAGATGACGAACGGCTGCATCTGCTGCACGCTGCGCGAAGACCTGCTCGCCGAGGTCTCGCGGTTGGCCCAGGAAGGGCGCTTCGACTATCTGCTGATCGAGTCGACGGGGATCTCGGAGCCGATCCCGGTCGCTCAGACGTTCACCTTCGAAGACGAGCACGGGGTGAGCCTGGGCGACCTCTCGCGCCTCGACACGATGGTGACCGTCGTGGACGCCGCGAGCTTCCTGCGAGACTACAACGCCGCCGAGGCGCTGCAGGAGCGCGGCGAGTCGCTGGGGGTGGAGGACGAGCGGACCGTCACCGACCTGCTGATCGATCAAGTCGAGTTCGCGGACGTCATCGTGCTCAACAAGCTCGATCTCGTCACCGATGACCACGCCCGCGAGGTCGAGGCCATCCTGCGCGCGCTCAACCCCGGGGCTCGGATCCACCGGACCACGAGGGGCAAGGTCCCACTCGACCGTGTGCTCGACACCGGTCTCTTCGACTACGACCGAGCCGAGAGCTCCGCTGGATGGATCCGCGAGCTCCAGGGTGAGCACACGCCCGAGACCGAGGAGTACGGGATCTCCAGCTTCACCTACCGGACGTCGGCCCCCTTCGACGCCGAGAAGCTGTGGGCCTTCTTCAACGACGACCGGAACTGGCGCGGCGTGCTTCGGTCGAAGGGCTTCTTCTGGGTCGCCGCCGATCACCGCGTCGCGTACGAGTGGGCGCAGGCCGGGGGCGTGAGCGCCGTGAATCCCGCCGGAATGTGGTGGGCCGCGATGCCGAGGGAGTATTGGGACCACCCCGAGGGTGAGCACCCGGACCAGCAGCCCGGGTGGGATCCGCGGTTCGGCGATCGTCACCAGACGCTCGTCTTCATCGGCCAGCAGATGGACGAAGCGGCGGTGCGCGCGCGACTCGACGCGTGCCTGCTCGACGAAGACCTCGCCGCGGCGGACAGCCGGCTCTGGGCGGGACGCCCGAATCCTTTCCCGGAGATCGAGATGGTCGAGGAGGTCGTCGGATGAGTCCGCCTGCACCGAAAGACCACCTGTACGACGTAGTGATCGTCGGCGCGGGGGCGGCGGGAGTCGGCGTCGCCGTCGCCCTGGGGCACGCGGGGATCGAGAACCTCGTCCTGCTCGAACGACATACGGTCGGTGCGTCCTTCGCCCTGTGGCCGGCCGAAACCCGCTTCATCACGCCATCCTTCCCCACCAACTCGGTCGGCATGCTCGACCTGAACTCCGTCGTGATCGGCACCTCCGCCGCCGTGACGCTGGGTGTCGAGCACCCGACGGGGCGGCAGTACGCAGCGTTCCTCAGGTCGATCGCCGACTACTTCGAGCTGCCGATTCACGAAGGCGTCGACGTGCTTCGGATCGATCGGACAGGCGAAGAGTTCGCGATTGACACGACGGAGGGAACCGTTCGAGCCCGGCACGTCATCTGGGCTGCGGGCGACTTCCAGTACCCGAGCCTGAACGGGTTCGAGGGCAGCGAGCTGTGCCGCCACACCGCCTCGATCTCCAGCTACGCCGACCTGGAGGGGGACGACTTCATCGTCGTCGGCGGCTACGAAAGCGGGATCGACGTCGCCAGCCACCTGGCCGAGCGGGGCAAACGGGTGCGCCTCTTCGATCGGGGACGTCCCTGGGAGTCGGAGAGCTCCGACCCCAGTGTCGCGCTCTCGACGTACTCACTCGAGCGGGCGCGACAGCCTGCATTCGCGGAACACGTCGAGCTGCTACCGGAGACGCCGATCACGTCCGCGCACCGCGTGGACGGCGGCTACGCGGTGGCAGCGGAGGACGGGCGTCGCTTCTGCTCTCCGGTGCGCCCGCTCCTGGCCGGCGGCTTCAGGGGGAGCCACACCCTCGTCGCCGACCTCTTCGAGGCGCGAGACGACGGATTTCCGCTCCTCAACGAGCACGACGAATCGACGATCGTCCCGGGCCTCTTCCTCTGCGGCGCCGCCGTCCGGCACGACAAGCACATCTTCTGCTTCATCTACAAGTACCGGCAGCGCTTCGCGGTCGTCGCCAAGGCGATCGCAACCTCGCTCGGTCTCCCGGCCGAGGGGCTCGAGATGTACCGGATGTGGGGCATGTACCTCGACGACCTCTCCTGCTGCGGGCAGGAGTGCGTGTGCTGACGGCTTCACTCACCCTGAACGGAAAAGAGACGATATGAGCACAGACATTCAACACTTCGCGACCACCGTCCAGAAGTCCGTCGCCAAGGCGACG
>JANQME010000111.1 GCA_028280205.1 Longimicrobiales bacterium | reverse complement strand
GGCCGGCGACCTGGCGCTCGACCGACCGGTCGCGGCACTCGTGCTGCACTCCACCTACTCGTCGACGATGGCGATGGCCGCGATGGCCGGCGCTCCGGGTTTCCTCGTCCTCGACCGCTTCGACCCGGCCGCGGTCGTGGAGCGCTACGAGGGGCCGGTCCTCGTGATGCACGGCCCCACCGACGAGGTCATCCCGTACCGGCACGCGCAGCGAATCGCGGCGGCCCGTCCGGGCCTCTCGGTCGTCGACCTGCCCTGCGGCCACAACGACTGCGCGGCGGCGTGGCCCGAGATCGTCGGGATCCTTACCCGCTTCCTCGCCGACGAAGGTCTGCTCTAGAGGCCCGACGAGACGTTTATTATGCGACGCCCCCCGCCGAATCGGCGAGCCGTCCGGTTCCGTAGGGAGGGCGACACCTCGAAGGAATCGAAGACAGGAGACGGCACAGATGGCCGAGAACACCGAGAACGCCGGGGAGACGGAAGGCGGCGACACCGAACGCGGCGGACGGGAGCGCTACAAGGTCGCCGGGGACAAGCTGATCGCGAAGCTCAAGGAGCTGCTGCACGAGGGCAACATCCGCCACATCGTGATCAAGAACGACGAGGGCAGGACGCTCGTCGAGATCCCGGTCACGTTCGGCGTAGCCGGCGCGCTGCTCGCACCGGTGTGGGCCGGGGTCGGCGCGATCGCGGCGGTCGTGGCCAACTGCACGATCGAGATCGAGCGTCAGGACGAAGACGGGGCCGACGACTGAGGTTACCCTCCTTGCGCGTGGCCCGGCATCGACGAGCCAACCTCGAGGGGAGTCGCGATGGAGCGATCGGAGAGCTCGTGCGGGCAACGGTCCGGGTCCGGGGGATCGCCCGTCGCAGCGCTCCTCACGGCGTGCGTCACGGCGCTCACCGTTGCCGGCTGTGACCCCGACGGTCCGCCGCTCCGACGCCCGGACGGAGCCGACCCGACGGCCGGCCTGGACGGACCCGCCTGGCTGGCAGGAGACCACCATATCCACAGTCGCTACTCGGTCGGGTGGAACACCGACGTCGATCCGCCGGAGCCGATCGTTGCGGGAGACGCCATCTATCCGATCCCGACGAACGCGGAGATGGCGTGGGCGTACGGGCTGAGCTGGATGGTCGCGACGGACCATGGCGGGCCGAACCACAGCCGCGTCAGCCTGGAGATGGCGTACCCTGAGCTGCTGGAGTCGCGCGACGCCGTTCCCGAAGTCGTACAGTTCTTCGGGATGGAGTTCGACACGCCGGGCGCCGACCACTCCAGCCTCATCGTGCCCCACACGCACGACGAGGCCGAGAGGCTGGTCGAGCTCGAGTCGTCGTACTCCCGCAGGGAGCCGTGGCCGACCGACATCTCGTGGAACACCGAGCCGAGGATGCTCGAGGCGCTGAGCACGATGCGCGACCTCCCGGCCCTGCCCGTCGTCATCGCGAACCATCCGTCCCGATCGGCCCGCGGACTCGGTGAGTACGGACTCTACGATCCGGCCGAGCTGCGGAGCTGGAACGACACCGCTCCGGAGGTGGCCGTGGGGATGGCGGGCGCACCCGGCCACCAGGCGGCCTCCCTCAACCGTCCGGACGGACCGCGCGGGGCGTACGGGAGTCACCCCACGATGGGTGGCTTCGACCAGATGACCGCGCGCCTCGGAGGCTTCTGGGACTCCATGCTCGGGGAGGGCCGGCGCTGGTGGATCACCGCCAACTCGGACTCGCACGTCAACTGGCGGGACGGCGGCGCGGACTTCTGGCCCGGGGAGTACTCGAAGACGTACGTGTGGGCCGAGCGCAGCCACGACTCGATCCTCGACGGACTGCGCCGCGGCCGGATCTTCGTCACCACGGGCGACCTCGTCTCCGAGGTCTTCGTGTCCGCACGACCGTTCGGTTCGGACGGGGAGCCCGGCGCGACGATCGGGGGCACCCTCGCGGTCGACTCCGGCGACGACGTCGAGGTGGAGATCCGCTTCCTCGACCCGGACGGCCTGAACGGCAACGGCGAGAATCCCGCCCTGCGCAGGGTCGACCTCATCGTGGGGAGGGTGCTCGGTCCGGTCGAGGATCGCGCAACGGACACAAACCCCACCACGCGCGTCGAGACCCGGTGGACCTCGGACGACTGGTCGACGGACGGAGCGTATCGGGTCGTCCGGCATACCCTCCCCGCGACCGCCGACCTCTACCTGCGCGTGCGCGGCACGAACGGAGAGGAGTCCGAGCCCCTGCCCGATCCGCGGGGGGAGAACCCGTGGGCGGATCTGTGGTTCTATACGAATCCCATCTTCGTGGAGGTACGATGAAGTCGGCTGGCTGGCTCGTGGTCGCCACGGTCGCGCTCGTCCCGGCCGCCCTGCGGCCGGCAGAGGCGGCCGCACAGGACACCTCGCTCTGCACGGGGGCCGAGCGCTTCCTGGTGGAGACGATGGGTATGGTCGCCGTCTCCGAACCGGACACCATCGACGACTGGCGCACGCGGTCGATGGTGCCCGGATGCCGGGTCACGGCCGCGGGCGCGTCCTGGCAGCCGTCGTCCGACATCGTGCGCGACTTCTACCACGTTCTGGACGAGTCGGACTGGGTCCGGACACCCGATCCGCGGGACGCGCCGAACGAGGCGTCGCTCCGCTACCGCCGCGACGGGGCCGACTGCCTCTTCAACTTCTACGGCTCCTCGATGGCGCTGAACACCGAGGCCGAGATGTACGTGAGCGACGCGGTGCACAAGGCGCCCGGCGAGGAGCTCTACAACTTCCTCGTCCTGTGCACGCCGGCGATGCCGGCGGCTCCCCGCGGGGGTGTCTGAGCCGCGGTCGTACCCGACGGGATGAAAGCTCAGAAGACCACGTTCCGGCCGACGACCGGCCGGCCCGGCCGCGCTCCCTCGACCAGCGTTCCGTCCCTGACCACGAAGACTCCGTTGACCAGGACGTGCTCGACACCCTGGGAGTACGAGAGGTCGTCCTCGAACGTCGCGGTGTCCAGGATCCGGTCCGGATCGAAGATCGTGAGATCCGCGTCCGACCCGATCTGCACCCGACCCTTGCGCCGCATCTGGGGTGAGACTGCCTCGAGCCGGCGTGCCGGCATGAGCGTGACCTTCTCGAGCCCCTTCATGAGCGGCATCGACCCCTCGTCGCGGACATAGCGGCCCAGGAAGCGAGCGAACGTGCCGGCGCTGCGCGGGTGCGCCCCGGGCGCGTACGGCATGCCGTCGGACGCCACCATGACGTTGTCGGCCGCCAGCCCCATCGCGATCCACTCCGGCCGCATCATGTGGATGATCACCGTGCCGCCCTCCTCCCGGTACCGGCTGAAGCTCTCCTCCGTGAGCCGCTCGCCGGTGTCCTGCCACTGCAGGTCGCCGTACGAGATCTGCAGCCGGCGCTGCCACCCCTCGTCGAAGATCGCCGACTCGAGGGAGGTGGACGCGGCGGTGTACGGGTAGACCTCGGTCGTCACGTCGACGCCGGCCTCCTGCGCGCCGCGCACCAGATCGAGGTTCGTCTCGATGTTCCAGAGGCTCGAGCTGTTCAGGTGGACGATGTGGAGCGGCGCACCCGTCGCGGTCGCGTTCGCGAGGACCTCCTGAATCGCGCTGATCCGCATCGAGCGGACGTGGGTGTAGATCGGCCAGCCCTCGGCCCCGGCGAGCTCGAAGACCCGATAGATCTCGTCGTGCGACGCACCCGGGTAGTACTGGTGCGCCATCCCGATCCCCAGCGCGCCTTCGGCCATCCCCTGCCGGATGAGGTCGTGGAGCGTGCCGTAGGACTCCTTCGGCAGCTCGCTGTAGTTGCCGAGCGAGCCCGCCCGCGCCGCGCGCGCGACCGCTTCGTCGGACGGCTCCGAGCCCAGCTCCGCAAACGCTTCGCGCACCTCTTCGGCGAACTTCGGCATGGCCGCGGTGCGGGTGACGCCCAGCGAGATGCTCGCGCCGTAGTTGAGAATCGCGTCCCCGGTCCGACCACCCAGGAAGCGGGCGAGGGACGGCACGCCGCTCTCCAGCTCGAGTGCCGTGGTCACGCCGTCCATCGCCTGGAACTCGTTCGAGCGGTTGGACTGGCCGTGCGCGTGCAGGTCGATGAAGCCCGGCGCGACGACGAGGCCCTCCGCGTCGATCACGGTCTCGCCCCGGAGCTCGTTCTCGCTGATGGCGACCACCGTCTGCCCGCGGATGCCGACGTTGCGCACGGCGTCGAGACCCGTCTCGGGATCCATGACCCGCCCACCCCGGACGACCACGTCGTACGTCTCCTGAGCGGAGAGCGGGAGAGCGATGAAGAAGAGGCAGGCGAGCGCCCGACAACCGACCCGACGCGGCGACGGGGGAGACGTCCTGAGCATCGTGGGATCCGGGAAGCGAGGGCGAAAACGGCCTGAAACGGGGCCAAGCGGGCCGTGGACAACGTGGGCCTCCGGCGGAGTCTCGCACAACCGACATGAGACGTGGTGTCGTCGGGGGCGGCACGATCGGGCGGACCCCCGTATCTTCCGGCGTCCAGTCCGCACGCGGAGGAGAGGCCATCCGATGAGCGAGAAGCGAGAGAAGCTGCAGGAGATCCTCGGACGACTCGAGACCGAGCGCGACGAGCTCCGAGTCAAGCTCGGGCTCGCCAAACTCGAGGCGCGCGAGGAGTGGCAGGAGCTCGAGAAGAAGATGGACTCCCTGCGTGGGCGCCTGAAGGTGCTCGGCTCGGAGGCGAAGGAGGCGTCGAGCGACGTCGGCGCGGCCGCGGAGGCGCTCGCCGGAGAGATCCGCGACGGCTTCTCGCGGCTACGCAAGATGATGTAGCGGCCACGGCGGCGCGCGGGCCGACCTCGGCGTAGATTGGGCGACCCTTCGACCCCGTCTCGCCGGAGTACCCGATGGACCGCCGTGCCGCCCCCGCCACCCTCCCCGCACTGTGCGCCGGACTCTTCGCCGTCTTCGGCGCCTCCCCGGCCGCTGGTCAGGAGGCCGGTCTCACCGCCGCGGACTACAACCGGGCGGAACGCTTCCTGTCGTGGCATGCCGAGACGATGGTCTCGGGCGACGAGGTCTCCCCCGAGTGGTTCGAGGACGGGCGACGCTTCTGGTACCGGAACCGCCTCGGGGAAGGACACGAATTCGTCTTCGTCGACCCCGCGTCGGCCACCCGCCGACAGCTCTTCGACCACCATCGGCTCGCCGCGGCGATGTCCACCGCGGACGACACGGCGTACGTGGGCACGAAGCTCCCCTTCGACGACTTCGACTTCGTCGACGAGCTGCAGTCGATCGAGTTCGAGGCCCGGGACCGGCGCTTCCAGTGCGACATCGTGCGGTACGCCTGCACCGTCGGCGACACCCTTCCGAGCGACGCCCCGTACGTCGAGTCGCCGGACGGACGGTGGGAGGCCTTCGTGGTCGAGCACGACCTCTACCTGCGGCCCGTGGGCGGCGGAGACTCGGTCCGGATCACCACGGACGGCGAGGAGTTCTGGTCGTACGGGCTGCGCTACCCCCGACCCAACCAGGTCAAGCGAGGCGACCCGCGCCGGCCGTCGCTGAACTGGTCCCCGGACTCCCGCCGCCTCGTGGTGGAGCGGGCCGACGAGCGGGGCGTGGAGCATCACCACTACATCTCGATGACGCCCCAGCGTCCGGTGCACTACTCCGCACCGTACGCGCTTCCCGGCGACTCGATCATCCCGTATCCGGGCCTCCACCTCATCACGCTCGATGTGCCCACCGCGGACGACGGTGACGGTGGCTCGCCGATGCCTTCGGCGCTGTCGAACGTGGAGGTCGAATTCCCCGCCCGGCCGCTCCAGTCGAGCTTCACGGGCTCGGTTCCCGACTCGGCCTGGTCCGACGACGGGACCCGGCTCTACGTCACCTCGATGACGCGCGCCTACAAGGACGCCTACCTCACCGAGGTGGACGCGAGCACCGGCTCGGCCCGCGTGCTCGCCCACGAGACCGCGAAGACGTACTACGAGTTCTCACACGGGCGACGCCTCACGCCGGCGTCGTGGTACGTCCTGGAAAGCGGGAACGTGCTCTGGTGGTCGCAGCGCGACGGATGGGGGCACCTGTACCTGATGGGCCCGGACGGTGAGCCGACCTGTCAGCTCACGAGCGGCCCGTGGGTGGCCAGCCTCGTGCATCACGTCGACAAGGATCGCGGCCACGTCTACTTCGAGGGGCGCGGTCGCGAGGAGGGGCGGAACGTCTACTTCCGCCACCTCTATCGGGTGAATCTCGACGGCTCGGGGCTCACCCTGCTCACGCCCGAGGACGCCGACCACGAGATCACGTGGTCCCCCGCGGGCGACTACTTCGTCGATACGTACTCGCGTGTCGAGGAGGCGCCGGTCACGGTGCTGCGCTCGGTCCCGGACGGTCGCGTGGTCACGGAGCTGGAGCATGCGGACGTGTCGCGCCTCGTCGAGGAGATCGACTTCCGCACCGCGGAGGTCTTCACCGTGAAGGCACGCGACGGCGTGACCGACCTCTACGGAATCCTCTACCTCCCGCCGGACCTCGACCCCGAGGCGAAGTATCCGATCATCACGCACATCTACCCGGGTCCGCAGATCGGCAGCGTGCGCGGGTGGAACTGGAAGGGGAGCGGCGAGGACTTCGCGCTCGCCCAGCTCGGCTTCGTGGTCATCCAGCTCGACCACCTGGGCACGCCCCACCGCTCCAAGGCGTTCCACGACAACTACTACGGCGACTTCAACGACAACGGGATCCCCGACCACGTGGCGGCGATCCGTCAGCTAGCCGCGCGCTACCCGTTCATCGACCTGAGCCGCGTCGGCATCTACGGTCACTCGGGCGGCGGCTTTGCCACGACGGACGCCATGTTCCGCTTCCCCGACTTCTTCCACGTCGGCGTCGCGGGCGCGGGCAACCACGACAACGCGACATACAACATCTACTGGGCCGAGAAGTACCAGGGCGAGCTCACCCGCGACTCGCTGACGAAGGAGACGAACTTCGCCGAGGAGGCGAACGGGTCCCACGCCGCTGGCCTGGTGGGCAAGCTGCTCCTCATGCACGGCGACATGGACGACAACGTGCACCCCGCCATGACCACCCAGGTGATCGACGCCCTCATCGACGAGAACAAGGACTTCGACCTGATCGTCGCGCCCGATCGCGCGCATTCGCTGAACGAGCCGTACTTCATCCGACGGCGCTGGGACTACTTCGTCGAGCACCTGCTGGGCGTCGATCCACCCCGGGAGTACCGGATCACCCGCCCGGAGGGCGGGCCGTAACGGACGGGCCTACGCGCCGTCGTCCTCGCCCGTCTTGTGCAGGATGAGCTTGTGGGCCCGGAGGCGCAGCGCGGCGACGCGGATGAAGCCGCGCGCGTCCTCCTGGTCGTAGCCGCCCGCGACGTCCATCGACGAGAGCTCCTGGTCGTAGAGCGAGGCCGTCGACGTGCGGCCGCGGCAGATCACGTTCCCCTTGAAGAGCCGCACGCGCACCGTGCCGGAGATCAGCGTCTCGGACTGCTTGAACGCGGCCTGGATGAAGTCCATCTCGGGGGAGAACCAGAAGCCGTTGTAGATGATCTCGGCGAAGCGTGGCGAGAGCATGTCGCGCAGGCGGAGCACCTCGCGGTCCATCGCGATCCCCTCCAGATCCCGGATCGCATGGTGCAGCACGGTCCCGCCCGGCGTCTCGTATACGCCGCGTGACTTGATGCCCACGAAGCGGTTCTCGACCATGTCGACGCGCCCGATCCCGTGCTCCCCGCCCTTCCGGTTCAGGTAGTCGAAGAGCTCGACCGGCTCCAACACGTCGACGCCCTCGACCTCGCAGACGACACGCACCGGAATCGCGTCCTCGAAGTGGAGGAGGAGATCCGTCGGGGTGTCCGGCGTATCCTCCAGCGCGCGCGTCAGCTTGAACATGTCCTCGGGCGGCACGGTGTCCGGGTCCTCCAGGAGCCCGGCTTCGTACGACCGGTGCATGAAGTTCTCGTCGCTCGAGTACGGCTTCTCCGCCGTCGCCTCCACCGGGATGTCGTGCTCGCGGGCGTAGGCGAGCAGGTCGGGCCGGCCTTGGAAGCGCGCCAGGAAGTCCGGGTCCTTCCACGGCGCGATCACCTCCAGGCTGGGCGCGAGCGCGGCGAAGGCGAGCTCGAAGCGGACCTGGTCGTTGCCCTTCCCGGTGGCGCCGTGTGCGACCGCGCTGGCACCCTCGGCGAGCGCGATCTCCACCTGCCGGCGGGCGATCGGCGGTCGTGCGAGCGAGGTGCCGAGGAGGTAGCGGTTCTCGTAGACCGCGTTCCCGGCGATGGCCGGGAAGATGAATTCCGTCACGAAGTCGTGCTTCAGGTCCTCGACGAAGACCTTCGTGGCGCCCGTGGCGCGGGCCCGCTCCGCGATCTCGTCGAAGTCTTCCTGCTGCCCGACGTCGGCGACGTACGCGATGACGTCGTAGCCGAGCTCCTGGAGGTACTTGAGGATGCAGGCGGTATCGAGGCCGCCGCTGTACGCGAGGACGACTTTCTGCTTGGACACGTGCGCGCGGGCGTTCGGGGTGTGGCTCGGGACAGCCGGCCAAGCTAGTCACCCCGGGCCGTTCCTGGTACTCCAGGCCGTTCCTGATAACCCGGCCGACCGGCGCCCCGAGCCACCACTCCGGCGCTACTCGAGGAGCGCCTGGAAGACCTCGTCGAGCCGGTCGAGCCGGCCGGGCTCGCTCGTGAGCTCGAGCAGCTCCTGGTGCCAGCGGGGGTCGACCTGGATCGTCCGCGCCAGCCGGAAGGAGAGCTCTTCGCCCGCAGAGAAGTCGGGGAGCTCGGGCCGCTCGTCGAACGTGTCGAGGACGGCTTCGAAGAGCTCGAGCGAGCTCCGCCGCCGTTCCTCGATATCCGCCTCGAAGGCGCGACCGCCTTCGTCGTCCGCGTAGGGGCGCACGATGGCCTCGAAGTAGAGCGTATCGGACTCCAACCCGTCGTCGATGGCGAAGCGCTCGATCCCGTCGATCACGATGAGCGACCGTCCGTCGTCGAGGCTCTGATGCTCGCTGATCTCGGCCAGACAACCGACCGTGCCCTCCTCGCTCAGGAAGGGCCCCTGACGGTCCCAGTCGTGGTAGACCATGCCGAAGCGCCGATCCCCGGCGAGGGCGTCACGCACCAAGTCCTGATAGCGCTGCTCGAAGATGTGCAGCGGCATGCGCGTGCCGGGAAGGAGCACGACGGGCAGGGGGAACAGGGGGAGACGGTAACGCGTGATCGTCGATCCGGTGTCCGTCATGCCCGCTCAGCTCCCGTCCTCGTCCCTGCCGCCGCCCCAGAAGCCGATCGAAGCACGCACGTACAGACCCTGGAGCAGCAGCTCGGGCCCGCCGGCCACGCGGTTGATGTCGTCGAGCGTCCACGACGGGCTGCCGGGAGCGAACGTGTACCCGCCCTGGATGCCGAAGACGAGTCCGCCCGCGCCTTCGTCGTCCTCGTCTTCTTCGTCGTCCTCGATCCTCGCGCGGTACTCGGCCGCGACTCCGAGATCCAGGAGGAACATCCCCGCGGACAGTGACGAGCTGCGACCGGGGTCGGTGAGGATGTCGTCGAAGAGCGGCACGGAGCGCTCGCGGATGTTCACGCTGATCGAGCCGCCCCCGATCCCCACCGTCGGGTAGACCGCGAAGCCGGGGCCGGGCACGGCGAGCCAGCCCACCCGGAACAGGCCGTACCCACCGCTCAACGAGACCTCGTACGAACCGTCGGCCGCCGCCTCCGTATCGCCCAGGATGCCATGGCCCTCGAAGCCGAAGAGAACGGAGCCGCGCCGGCCGTATCCCGCGCCACCCAGGGTGAACGGGCTGCCCCCGAGCTCCGGAAGTCCCGCGGAGACCAGACTCGCGTTGAAGGCATCCACGTCGAGTGCGAGGAGGCCCGCCTGGAAGAAGCCCCATCCGTCGGCGGACACGGGATCGGTGGGGTCCTGGGCGGTCGCGGTCGCCGGCGTGATCGCGATCGAGGCCGCGAGGGCGAGCAGGAAGACGAGAGTCATGGATTGATCGGTCCTGTCGAAGGAATGAAGTCGTCCTCGGCCGCTTGCGGGTCCACCGATGCGCGAACCGGATTCTCCGGCCCCGGAACGGCTCCGGCAACGTGCGCGAGCAGGGCGAGAATCAAAAGGAAGGCGGCGCCGGCCATGACCGGGATCGAGACGAAGCCGTACACGAGGAAGTACCGCAGCGAGCAGGGAGCGCTCGCGGAGCATTCGGTCACCTCGAGCGCGGGCCGCCACTGGATGAGGACGTGATAGGCCGAAATGAGCGCGCCGATCGACGCGAGTGGCACGGCCGTCTTCCACACCTGGCGGTCCCTGCGCAACCAAGCGACCCCGAGCACGATCACGAGCGGATACATGGCGATCCGCTGGAGCCAGCACAGCTTGCACGGCTCGAGTCCAACCCCGTCCGAGAGGTAGAGGCTACCGGCCGTGGCGAGCGCCGCCACGAGCCACGCCCATCCGACGGCAACCATGGGAGTCGCGTCGACCAGGCGTTGCGTCAGGTAGCGGCCCGGAAGGGCGAGCGAGAAGCCCATCACCACCGCCGCCGCGAGCGCGACGAGCGTCAGAAAGCCGAGCGATTGGACCACGATGGCCGTCATGCGGGGACGCCCGCGCTTGCACTAATTTTCACATGCCTGTATACTGGCTGCATAAATATCCGAAGCGCATCGAAGGAGGTTTCCTGGGGCACGCCCCGGTTCCTCCACCAACCCGAGGCAGCGGGGGATCGGGGCGATCCTGCGCGCCGCGCGTAATGACGCACCAGACCAGAATAAACAACGGCCACTCCTGTACATGGAGGTCGGACCGGATCGGAGCCTGAAACGCGGACTCGCCTTCCGCGCGTCTCGTCCCGCTCGACGGCCGGCCCTCACCCGAGGTGCCGGCCTTTCTTCTACCCCTCAACGCCGACTCAAGATGACGTCACGGCCCGATCCGCGCTTCCCGCTCTACCGTCCCGAGCACGAGCACGACGCGTGCGGCACCGGTTTCGTCGCGGCCATCGACGGGCATCGCAGCCATAGACTGATCCAGCTCGCGCTCCGTGGGCTCGGCAACCTGGCGCACCGAGGTGCGGCCGGCGCCGACGGGATC
>JANQME010000418.1 GCA_028280205.1 Longimicrobiales bacterium | reverse complement strand
GACTGCCCCTCGGCGGCCGCGACGCGGTCGAGCCACTCGGACTTCACCGGGTCGGGGACGACCGTCCCCTGCCAGCGATGGAGGTCCGACAGCCCGACGGGACCGACACCCACCTCGGCGCCGGCCGCGCCGATCGTGATCGAGAAGCCGGGCGAGCCCGGGTGGCCGAGCCCGGCCGGGTTGTTGGCGACGGCGGCGAAGCCGCGTGCCGACGCCGTGACGTTGCCGCCCATGCCGAGCGCGGCCGCGCTGGCCTGTGGAAGCTGGGCCGAAGCCGCGGACGGACCGAACGCGAGCGCCGCGGCCGCGGTGAGTGCGAAGTGCCTGATCGTCTTCATCGATCTCACCCTCCGATCCGGATTTCGATGTCCAGCGAGGCTTCGATCTCGAGCTCCTGCCCGGGACGGACGCGCACGACTCCGGCGGCCGGATCGACGACGGCTCCGCCACTCAGCGAGACGCTGGGCGAGCGCAGGATGTCGCGGATCTCCTGGTCGGTGAAGTCGATGCGCAGCGACTCCTCGGCATCACCCGCGATCGCGGGATCGTGCTCGATCGTCGAGAAGCCCGAGCCGTCGATCGAGAGCTGGAAGTCCGCGCCCACCCCGAACGGGTTGCGCACGTCGAGCAGCAGCGCGCCCGCCATGACGCGGTCGGAGAGGTCACTCCCGACATCGTCGAGGTCGAGGTTGGCGTTCTCGAGCGCCACCGACTCGCCCGAGACGTCGATGGCGACCTCGGAGACGCGCAGCCCCGCTACGGAGGCCGTCACCCCGATCTCCGCGTCGGCGTCGACGGTCACCGGATCGCCGGCGGGCGAGTCGAGCGTGAGGAGCGCCTCGATCGCGCCGTCGAGCGTGACGGGAAGGAGCGGGATCATCACGTCGAGCGTGGTGCCGGCCCCGAACGCGGTGTCGACGCCGTCGACGAGGTACGATCCGAGCAGGTCGCCGTCCACGGCGTCGGTCAGAGCGATCGCGAGGCTGCCGAACGCGCCTCCACCGGGCCGAATCGGATCGAAGTTGAAGCCGTTGTAGACCTCGATCCGGATCGAGCCGTCCTCGACGGTGACCGAGGAAACCTGGGCCGGAAAGCCGACCGAGCTCCCCAGATCGTCGGAGAACGCCGGCTTCGGCACGGTGAACCCGTCGGCCAGCGTGCACGGCCCGCAGAGCGACCCGAGCGTTGCGCCGAACGAGACCGGAGCGAAGTCGACGACGAAGGCGTCGCCCTCCGTCGTGAGCGACACGCTCGCCGGCAGGAGGTCCGCGACCCCGAAGCGGGTGCTCTCGACCGGAGCCGCCCAGCGGGTGTCGAGAATGGGGGCCTCCGTCGGGATCTCGCACGCGGCGAGTGAGCCGAGGAGGACGAACACCGAGCACGCCCGGATTCGGCACGAAATGCCGGGGCGTGGCAAAGCTTTCGCGCGATCGCGCATGCCTGGGAACTCCAGTCGATCCGTGGTTGGGGGACGCCACGCAAGCGTTCTCGGGCGTTCCGAGGAGCGGCCCCGGGGGACCGCACGACCGGAGAGGCGCAACTTCTGCGCCGGGGTCGCGGAAAGCTCCGCGCAGGGGGGACCGACCCGCGCGGCGCTTCGCTAGAAGGCGTTCAGACCCGTCAGCTTCTGGCCGAGGATGAGGGCATGGATGTCGTCCGTGCCCTCGTACGTGTAGACCGACTCGAGATTGGCCATGTGCCGCATCGAGTGGTACTCGACCAGGATGCCGTTCCCGCCGAGGAGGCGGCGGGCCTCGCGCGCCACGTCGGTCGCCATCGAGCAGTTCGCACGCTTGGCGAGCGAGACCTGCTGCGGCGTCATCGTCCCCTCGTCCTTCATCCGCCCGAGGCGGTACGAGAGGAGCTGCCCCTGGGTGATGCTCGTGAGCATGTCGGCCAGACGCACCTGCTGGATCTGCTTGCCGCCGATGGGAACGTCGAACATGACGCGCTCCTTCGAGTAGGAGAGCGCCTCGTCGAAGCACGCCATGGCCGCGCCGACCGCGCCCCAGGAGATCCCATAGCGTGCCTGCGTGAGGCACATCAGAGGGCTCTTCAGCCCGCCCGTGCTCTCGGGCATCATCGCGTCCTCGGGAAGATCGACGTCCTCGAGCACGAGCTCCGACGTGTCCGACGCGAGGAGCGAGAGCTTGCCCTTCTGATCCTTCGCGCTGAAGCCGGGGGTGTCGGTGGGGACGACGAAGCCGCGGATCCCCTTCACGTCGCCCAGCTCACCGGTCTGCGCCCAGACCACGGCGACATCCGCCATCGAGCCGTTCGTGATCCACATCTTGGCGCCGTTGAGCCGCCATCCATCGGACGTCTTCTCGGCGCGCGTAATCATGCCCGCCGGATTCGAGCCGTAGTCCGGCTCGGTGAGGCCGAAGCAGCCGACCGCCTCCCCCGTCGCCAGCCCGGGCAGCCACATGCGGCGCTGCTCCTCCGATCCGAAGGCGAAGATCGGGTACATCACGAGCGCGCCCTGCACCGACACGAACGAGCGCAGCCCGGAGTCGCCCCGCTCCAGCTCCTGCATGATGAGGCCGTACGCGACGTTGTTCAGCCCGGCGCACCCGTACTCCTCAGGCAGATTCGCGCCGAGGACGCCCAGCTCGCCCAGCTCCGGGATCAGCTCCTTCGGGAACGTCCGCTCGATGTACGCCTCGCCGATGATCGGCATCACGCGTTCCTCGACCCACGCTCGGACGGTGTCGCGGATCATCCGCTCCTCTTCCGAGAAGAGGGCGTCGAGGTCGTAGAAGTCGATGCCTTCGAAGCGGGCCATGCGGATGCTCGACGTTGCGTTCGAGACGGGCGGGGAAAGCGCCCGGAACATAATGCCGAAGGGCCGGAATCGGATGCCGCGCGGGTTTTTCTTTACGTCGTGCCGGGGGCGGCACATGTTAGCCATATTGGGAGGAGCGTGCGATCGCCGCCCGGAATGCATAAGTCGTTCGTGCTGAAACACCTATGGCGTGTGCACCACCGCGGCATGCGGCTTGCTCGATCCGACCGGTACAATGCCGCGCACGGAGGCGGCACCAAGACCGGAACGCGCATCAGGGGCGTCGCCACCATGGCCATCTCGCACGATCGCAGGGGTTTCGCTCTCGAGGCTACCCTGGGGATCCTCATTCTCATGTCGGTCCTCATCGTCACCGTCTACGCGAGCGCCATGGCGGCTTTCCGCGGAGGGCGCACCGACTACACGAAGCAGCGCTCCTACTACGCGGCGGAGGCGGGCGCCGAGTCGGGGATGGCCCAACTCGCCGACGCGCTGGAGGACGCTGTCCTGGAGGACGGCGAGGTCTCCTCGATCACCGCGCCGACCATGCCGGGCTTCGTCTTCGACTCGTTCGCGGTCACGAAGATCGACACCGTGAAGGCCGAACGGATCACCGACGGCTCGTTCGCGGGGCTGTACGCGCTCACCCAGCTCGTCGACGTCTACTCCGAGGCGCGCGCGCCCGACGGAAGCACGTCGGCCGTGGTCGTGACCGCCAAGGCTCAGGCGATTCCCATCTTCCAGTTCGGTGTCTTCTACGAGAAGGACCTCGAGATCCACAACGGTCCGCCGATGACTTTCGCCGGGTGGGTCCACACGAACGGGAACCTCTATTTGAGCTCGAACAGCCAGTACTTCGAGGATCTGGTGACGACGCCGAACGAGATGTACCACCACCGCAAGAACAGCCACACGACGCTCACCGGCGTCTACATCCACGACGCCTCGGCCAACGATGTCCAGTTGAACTTCGACAGCCGGAGCACGCCGGACCACAGCGACTTCCGCAACGCGAGCGACCTGGCGTTCGACAACCGTCTCAAGACGAACGCGTACGGCGTCGACTCGCTCACCGTCCCCCTGCCGGACGGGATGGACCCGGTCAACGTGATCGAGCGCCGGCTGCCGGGAACCGACGGAGCGCTGGAGATCCAGGCGAAGATGTCGTGGAAGGCCGACTGGTACATCGAGGTGCCCGTCAACTCGATGCCGAACGGGTCGGACTTCTGCACGCAGTACGTGAGCACTCGCGCCGCCGGCAAGATCCTGCCGAACGCCGCAACGTGTAATCTGATCTTCGACCTGGAGTACGACCAGTTCCGCGACGGCCGCGAGGGCAACTTCGTCGACGTGCTCAACATCGACATGGACGAGCTCTTCGCCTGGGCCGGGACGGACTCGACGCGGATCAGCGAGATCCTCTACGTCCACTTCACCGGCACCGGGCCCGACCCGCAGAGTGACGGCCAGTACCCGGCCATCCGGCTATTCAACGCCGCCACACTCGACCACCCGATCACGGTCGCCTCGCGCCATCCCATCTACGTCCGGGGCGACTACAACTCCGGCGCCTGGCAGCCCGCCGCGCTCATCGGGGACAACGTCACCTACCTCTCCGACAACTGGAACGACGCCAATCAGCAGGGCTCGGCGGTGAACAACGCGACGTCCACGACGGTGTACGCCGCCATCATGTCCGGCCACTCGGGAACGCCGTGCGACCACATGGACGTCGGGTGCTCCTCTCCGCCGTACGGCGGAGGGCTGGAGAACTTCCCCCGCTTCCTCGAGGACTGGGGAGGCGAAACGCTCTTCTACCGGGGGTCGCTCGTCTCGCTCTACTTCCCGCAGCAGTCCACCGGCGCCTGGGGCGGACACTACTACAACCCGCCGAACCGTGATTGGGCCTTCGACCTGCGCTTCCAGGATCCGCAGAACCTGCCGCCCGGCACGCCGGTCGTCGGGAACGTGCTGCACACGGCCTTCCGTCCCGTATTCTGATGATGTCGAGGTCCCGTCCGCGGAACGGCTTCACGCTCGTCGAGCTGATCCTGGTGCTCACGCTCATCAGCGTGATGACCTCGATCATCATGCCCACCCTTCGAATCCCGCCGTCGCGCGAGGTTCACAACGCTGCGCATATGCTGGCGACGCAGCTGGAGCTCGCACGCGCGGACGCGATGGGTGAGCGTCGGCTGGTCCGCGTACAGTTCGACGTGGCCGGGGGAACGTATACGGCGTACGCCGATCACGACGGAGACGATTCGATCTCCGTCGCGACCGCGGAGATCAGCGCGATCGCGGAGTTCGGGGCACGGTCCCTCCCCGACCTGGTTCGCTTCAACCGAGGATCGGCCTCGGCGGTGCCCGGGGATCCCGGGCCGGGTGCGGTCACGCTGCCGAGCAACCAACTCGAGCTCAACGATCAGGGGATCCCGGATCCCTGGGGTACCATGGGAACGATCTACATCTCGCACGCCCGCGACTCGGACGCGGTCTCCGCAGTCTCCGTGTCGTCTGCGGGCTCGTTCAAAGCGTGGCGGTGGCGCGCCGAGGAGAGTGCCTGGCGATGAACGACCCCCTCCTCCCCGACCCCGACGCTCGCGACCCGGGCGACCTCTGCGATCGGCCGAACGCCGGCTACAGCCTGGTATCCGTGCTGATCGCCCTGCTGCTGCTCGCCGTCGGCGTCATCAGCCTGTCGAACGTGCTCACCCAGTCGGTGTCGATGCAGACCGTCATGAGCACGCGCACCTCCGCGCTGTACATCGCGCAGGCGCACATGGAGGATCTCAAGAGCCGGGACCCGATCACGCTCGCATCCGAGTCGGCGGTCGCAGTCGACGAGCGCGGTCAGCCGGATGTGAACGGGATCTTCACGCGCTCCGTCGTCGTGGACTCCGCCGGACGGAACCTCATGTCCGTCGTGGTCTCGGTGACGACGCCCCGATCCAACAATCCGATCCAGCTCACGACCTGGGTCTACGACAAGCGGTACTAGCATGAATCAGCAATCCCCTCGGCGTCGTACGCCGGCGCCCGTCGCCGACGGGCGAAACGGCTTCACGCTCGTCGAGCTGCTCTTTGCACTCGTGCTCGGTCTGGTCGTGACGGGCGCGTCGCTCAACTTCGCCGTGAGCGTCTTTCGCAACGTCGAAGGCGACAAGGAGCGCGAAGAGGTCTACAGGAACGGACGCTTCGTCGGCATGAGCCTCGGGCGCGACATCCAGTACGCCGGGGTCGGCGTCGAGAGCCTGGTACGGTCCGGGACGGTGAGCACGCGCGCGGACTCGGTCATCATTCTCTACGTACCGTGGACCCCCGCCCTCGCTCATCCGCACGAGATCGTCACCCCACTCGGCTCGTCGAACCCGCTTCCGGCGGGCGGAACGTGCGGGGCCCGCTGCATCCGCTTCCACAAGGACTCGGGCGGCAACACCGACCTCGCTGCGGGCGACCTGGCGCGCCTGCAGGTGAACACCACCCGCCACCTCATCATCGTCGAGAGCATCGTCGACAACGGGACGACCTTCGACCTGACCTTCACGAATCACACCGCGATCCTGGGCTTCGAAGCCGGCCTCACGGGTGGGCTACTGCTCGACAACACGACGACGTTCGTGCAGGAGATGCGCCCGATCGTCTACTTCGAGCAGGACTCGGTGCTCTTCCGTGGCGATCGGTTCGACTCCACGGGTGTGCTCACGTCCGCGCCGATGGCGTACGGAGTGACGGCGTGGAACGCGGAGATGGTGTTCACGGACGGGGATACCGCGGTCTCCGCAAACGTGGCCGACGCGGACGCCACGAACGACTTCGACGACGTCCTCGGTATCTGGGTCACGTCCACGCTCGGCACCAACCGGCCGATCCGCACGGTGGACGGAAACGCCTTCGAGCGCGACTATGACTGGCTCCTGACCCCGCGCAACCTGATGTACGAGCGGAACCGGTAGCCGGAGTCCTCCACCAGCCGGACGCTCCCCTCGGGCGACGTGCCGACTACTCCTCGTCCAGCGTGGGCGGTACGGCCTCCACGGCGCGTGCGTTCGTGAAGCGCATCGCGCCGTAGATGGCCTCGCGCGCGACCTTCTGCCCGATCCAGGCCGCAGCCACCAGCGTGGCGAGCCACCCTCCGACGACGAGATCGGTGGGGACGATCACGAACCAGACGTAGAGGGCACACGCCGCGGCGAAGCCGATCCCCCCGATCCAGCCGTACCACGAGGCCCGGTTCCGCGCCCGCTGCCGACAGTTCTCGCACCAGAGCATCCGGTCGAGCTGTACCTGATCGTACACCTCGAGACAGCGGACGCACGTTACCTCTTCCGGATACCGATCCCGCCACGAGACCTTCCGGTCGCTCACAGGCACGCTCCGGGAGGCGTCACACCAGCGCCTTCACCAGCGCCGCAGTGTACTCCTTCGTGGAGGCGCTCCCGCCCATATCGACGGTGCGGGCCTCGCCGGCGCGAACCACCGTGTCGACCGCGGTGCGGATCCGGTCGGCCACCGCGTCCTGATCCAGGTGGTCGAGCATGAGACACGCCGAGGAGAGCAGGCCGGTGGGATTGGCGATCCCCTTGCCCGCGATGTCCGGCGCCGAGCCGTGCACGGCCTCGAACATGGCCGCGTCCTTACCGATGTTGCCGGCCGGGGCGAAGCCCAGCCCTCCGACCAGCCCGGCCATGAGGTCGGAGAGGATGTCCCCGAACATGTTCTCCATGACGAGGACGTCGAAGCGGTACGGGTCGAGCACGAGCTGCATCGCCGTCGCGTCGATGATGCGGTCCTCCCACGCGATTTCGGGAAAGTCCTTCGCGACCTCGTGGGCGACGTCGAGGAAGAGGCCCTGCGTGTACTTCAAAATGTTCGCCTTGTGTGCCAGCGTGACCTTCTTCCGGCCGTTCGCCCGTGCGTACTCGAAGGCGTAGCGGCTGATCCGCTCCGCACCGAATCGCGTGATGATCATCACGGACTCGGCCGCCGCCTTCGGATCCCCGTGCATCCCGATGTAGTGCTCCACGCCTACGTACAGTCCCTCGGTGTTCTCGCGGATGAGCACCAGGTCGATGTCCTCGTAGCGGCCGCCGGGCATGATCGTGCGCACGGGGCGGACGTTGGCATACAGGTCGAAGAGCTTGCGCAGCTCGACGTTGATGGAGCGGAAGCCCGAGCCCGAAGGTGTGGTGAGCGGGCCCTTGAGGAGGATCCGGTTCCGCTCGGCGGAGTCGATTGTCTCCTGCGGGAGCGGGTGCTTCACCTGCTCGAGCGCTGTCACGCCGCCGAGCTGCATGTCGTACTCGAGGTCGGCCCCGGCGGCGGCGAGGACCTCCAGGGTGGCGTCCGTGACCTCCGGGCCGATGCCGTCCCCGGGAACGACCGTGATCGTCTGCGTCATCGTCGGGTGTATCGTTCGTTGTAGGAGAATTCGGTGTGGGACTCGCCCCAGTCGACCAGATCCTCGAGAAGTGTCATGCGGTTCGTGCCCTCGAGGCGAGCCCGCCCAGCGATGTTGAGCGAGCGCGCCCATAGCACCTCGCTCAGCTCGTCGTAGGCGAGGAGCGCGTTCGCGATCTCGGTGTCACCGACGTTCGTGATCACCCGGACCGCCGCCAGGCCGTCGAAGTCCTCGAAGAGCGCCTTCGTCGGTTCGGAGAAGAGGTAGACGTAAGGGCCGACCTTTGCCCAGAGGAGCCCACCGCGCAGGATCTGGTCGGCGTCCTGGTCGACGTGAACGACCGCTACGTTTCCGCTGATCTCCGCATCCATGGCAAGGGCCGATTCGTAGTACTCGAGGACCTCATCGGGCGTGGGCAGTGAGCCCTCGGTGGAAGGCGCGCAGCCGACGAAAGTCGGAGCGCATACGAGGACCGTCAGCAGAGCGCGTGGGGACGGCTTCATCCCTCTAGGGGCCCCGCGTACCAGAAGACCGTCTGCGCCAGCGCCTCGACCGCCGAGGCGAGCGCGCGCGGATCGCCCTGCGGGTAGTCGCCGCCCTCCTCGATCCCGTACCAGAGCACCCGGCCCGTGCGCGGCTCGACCAGGGTCGCCGACAGCCGCACGCGCGGGGCGTCGTCCGCGAGCGCCTCGTTGGGCTCGAAGGTGGCCGTGAGCGGGATGAGAATCACGTCGGCCTCGACGAGCGCGGACATCCGGCGAAGCTCACCGTAGAGCGGGTCGCCGATCCGCTCGACCTCGGCCGACTGGAAGAGGCTCACGGCGAGTCCACGCGTCCGGGTGTCCATGCCCGGCGTCCGGTCGAGGATCTCCTGGACCTCGTCCGCGAACACCCATTCCACCTCACCCCCGAAGTCCGAGAAGGCGAAGCGGATTTCGGCATCGACGTCCCCGCGTACGCCGAGATTCTCCTGCACGGGTAGGAGGATGACTCGCCGATTGCGGAGATCGGGCGGGAAGCCCCGGGAGTCGCCCGGTGCGGGCGGGGCCTGCGTTCCGCCGCAGCCGGCGAGCGGAGCGAGAAGGCCGCCGAGGCCGAGGAGCACGAGCCCGGGGAGGGTTCCGCGGAGGCGCGAGCGCGCCCTCCGGCCGTGAGGCACCGGGCTCGGGACACGCGTGGTGGCCGGTCGCGCACGCGGGCCGGCCCGGGTCGAGATCGAGTCGAGGAGGTTCACGGAAGGGGAAGGTACCGCCCTCTCGCCGGGCGTTGAAGCGCGCCGGCCCGCGCTTCGCGGCTCGCTACGCGGCTCCGTCCTGCGAGTCGTCCGCGTCGGTGTCCAGGTCGAGCGCCGCCGAGTTGATGCAGTAGCGCAGACCGGTGGGCTGTGGGCCGTCGGGGAAGACATGCCCCAGGTGCCCGTCGCACACCGAGCAGAGGACCTCGGTTCGCGTCATAAAGAGCTTCCGGTCGATCTCCTCCTTCACGTGGGTCGGATCCACGACGTCGTAGAACGACGGCCAGCCCGTGCCGGAGTCGTACTTCGCGTCGGAGGAGAAGAGGGGAATGCCGCACCCGCGGCAGCGGTACGTGCCGTGCCGCTTCTCGTCGTGGTACCGCCCGGTGAAGGCCCGCTCCGTGCCGGCCTTCCGGAGGACGCGGTACTCCGTGTCGGAGAGCTCGGAGCGCCACTCCTTCTCAGACTTCTCCACCCGCTTCGTCATCTGGGCCCCCTCGGTCCCGCGTTCGACGTCCACCCCATATTGACAACCCCCGCACGTCCCGTCCGGGTCCCGGAAGGCCGGACACGTATTGACCGCACTTCTGCATCACATTACTACTTACCTTACACTTCTATACATCGGGTACGGACATGCCTCGACCGCTGGGAATCTCGTCGCTCCGCATTCTCGCCGCCGTCCGAGACGGGATCGCGTACGGGCTCGACATCGTCGCACATACGGAGATGCCGTCGGGCACGGTGTATCCGACGCTCGGGCGTCTGAAGCGCAGCGGCCTCCTGGCAGCCCGCTGGGAAGACCAGCGTGTGGCCGAGCGCGAGGGCCGGCCGCGGCGACGCTACTACGAGCTGACCGCCGAAGGCGCCGGTGCGCTCGCGAACGGGCTGGCACGCGTGGCAAGCGTTGCCGCCGAGCTGAGCCCGGACGGAGCCGGCGGCGTGTGAGGGGGCGCATCGCACGAGCCCTTCTTCGAATGGGGGCCGTGCTCGTACCCGGGTCCGGCCGTGCGGAGTGGCTGGAGGAGTGGTCCGCGGAGCTCGATGCGCCCACCGGACCGGCCGGTCGTCGCCCCGAAGGCGCGCCCGGCGTCCTGGAGTTCGCGGCGGGAGCCCTCCCGCACGCGCTGTGGATGAGAACGGAGGGGTGGACGATGGATGGGATCCTGCAGGACGTACGGTATGCGATCCGCGTGCTCGGTCGGGCGCCCGGATTCACGTGGGTCGCGGCGGCGACGCTGGCTCTGGGGATCGGAGCCAACGCGGCGATCTTCTCGCTGGTCAACGGACTCGTGCTGCGCGAGCCGCCCGGAATCGCCGAGCCCGAGCGCCTCGTCCAGATCGGACGGTCGTACGAGTCAGCTCCCCGATGGGACGTCTTCTCGTGGCCGGCGATGAAGCTCATCGAAGCCGAAGCGCCGACGCTCTCGGGTGTCGCCGGCTACTCGCCGGAGACGTTCGTGATCGGTCGGGGGGCCGAGACGGAGCGCGTGGTCGGACACCTCGTTTCCGGAAGCTACTTCGACGTGCTCGGCGTGAGGCCGCACGTCGGACGACTCCTCCGCCCGGACGACGACGTACGGCCCGGGGAGCACCACGTGGCCGTCCTGAGCCATTCGCTCTGGATCGGCCGTTACGGCGGAGACCCGGACATCGTCGGCTCGACGATCACGATCGGGAGTCGGCCGTGGGAGGTCGTGGGCGTCGTGCCGGAGGACTTCCGGGGGGTCTCGCACCTCGGCACGCGGCCCGAGTTGTTCGTGCCTCTTCTCATGAGCCGCTACCTCGATGCGGAGACGCCGGCCCAGGACTGGGGATCGAGCTGGATCGATGTGTTCGGCCGCCTGGAGGACGGCACGACCTTCGAGGAGGCCTCGGCTTCCATGGCGGTCGTCTCCGCCCGGTTGCGCGAGGCCTCGGCGACGAACCAGGACATGCTGGCACTCCTCGCCCGGGGCGTGGGGCTCGATCCCGACGATCGGGAGGCCGCTCTGCGCCTGTCCGGCATCCTGGCGGTCATCGTGGCGCTGGTGCTTCTGCTCACCTGCACGAACGTGGCCAACCTCTTTCTCTCGCGGGCCGCCAATCGAACCTCGGAGCTCGGCGTACGACTCGCCCTCGGCGCGCCCCGTGCACGGCTCGCGCGGCAACTCGTGACGGAGAGCACCGTGCTCTCGTTCGCGGCCATCACGCTGGCCATCCCGCTCGTGGCGCTCGCCGGAGATCTCCTGCCGCTCGTGGTTCCGACCCGCATGGTGGCGTCTCTCGACGCGGACGTGCGCGTTTACGCCTTCCTCGGCGCGATCGGGATCGCGGCCGGCCTCCTCTTCGGGGCCGTCCCGGCGCTGTCCTGGTCCCGCTCCTCCCCGGTGGCGACGCTGCGCGAAGGCGCGTCGACCCGTCGGGCAACGCGTCTTCTTTCCCCGTTTTCACCATGCACGAACTGCAAATTCTGCTACGAGAGCGCAATGTGCTCGCTTCCAAGCTGCTCGAGATCGAGAC
>JANQME010000350.1 GCA_028280205.1 Longimicrobiales bacterium | reverse complement strand
AACCATGTGCCGCGCTGCGCGCGGCTTGGGCCGGTCCGGTCGGACCTCCTTCAAGGCCCCCTGCCCCCTTTGACGGCGTCGACCTTCGGACCCGCCGCGCCGCACGCACGTGAAGCGGGCGCGCGGGGGCCCGGAGGGCGCATTGCAAGGCGGGCCCGAACACGCTCGAGGGCCGACCGGGCCGTCGCCCGCCGCAGCCCAGCGCCCGGAGGGACCCCGCGCGCCCAACCTACCAGAAGCAGGGACGCAGCGAGTCCGCCCCGAGACCGCCGATCAGAAAATCGAGATGTTGATGTAGCGGTTGGGGTTGGCCTGCAGGTCGGCCAAGAGCGTGTTGAGGGACTCTGCGGCCTGGTTGAGGCTGACGTAGAGGCTCTCGTCCGTGGACAGGCGTCCCAACGTGCCCTCTCCGCGCTCCATCCGGTCGAGGATCGTGCCGAGCGATTCGACAGCTCCGTCGAGGTTCGCGCTCGTGGCGGCGAGAATGGCCATCGCGGAGTCCGCTCGGGCCACCGCGCTCGCGATCTCGGGCCCCGCCTCCGACGCGGCTTCGACCCCCTCTGCGGCGCGGTTCAGGGTGGCCGTGAGCTCGGCGAGTGAGCCCCGCTGCTCACGGGCGATGAGGGAGAGGTCGGCCAGAAGCGTCTGGAGCTCCCGGGCCGACCCCTGGACCGAGCCCACAGTCTCCTCGTCGAGCATCCGATCGATCGACTCCAGAACGGACTCGGCTTGCGCGCTGAGCACGTCGACCGACCCCAGCAGCCCGCTCCCCATCGCGCCCTCTCCCTGAATCGTGTCGTAGTCGGTGTAGACGCCCGGACCCGGCCCCCGCTCGACCTCGAGCACGCGTCCGCCGAACAGTCCGGAAGCGCCCATCACGGTGCTCGAGCCGACGGGGATCTCCCACTCGCCCTCGATCTCCATCGTGATGTAGACCTCGTTCTCGTCCGTCATCTCGAAAGCGTGCACCCGTCCGATGACGACGCCCTGCATCTGGATCGGATCGCCCGAACGCACACCGCCGGCGTTCTCCACCCGGGTGACGAGCATGTACCGGCCGCGGAAGGTGGCCGGATCCGTCATCCAGAAGAGGACGACGATGAAAGAGATCAAGCCGAGGAGGACGAAGGCGCCCACCTGGGCCTCCTTTCCGCCGGAGCTGCGCGGAACCGCGTTGAGGATCTCCTCGTCCGAGAGACCGCGTTGCTCGATGTCGTTCGAATCGCTCATGTCAGGCCGTTGCCATATCGAGAGCGGCGACCGCGGCCGCCCGATCCACGAACGCCTGGACCACCGGGTCCGGGCTGTCTCTGAACTCCTGAGGGGTCCCGCTGAAGCGCAACGTACCGCTGTGCAGCATCGCGACCCGGTCGCAGATGCTGAGTCCACCCTCGACATCGTGCGTCACGATGAGCGAGGTCACCTCGAGCTCGTGCGAGAGCCGCGCGATGAGGCGCTCGACCGCCGCCGTGTTGACGGGATCGAGTCCGGTGGTGGGCTCGTCCCAGAGCAGGATCTCCGGGCGCCCCACGATCGCCCGCGCGATCCCGACCCTTTTCTTCATACCGCCGGAGAGCTCGGAGGGAAGCTTGGCCAGAATCTCGCGCGGCTCCAGGTTCACGATCTCGAGCGCATCCCACACCTTACGCGCCACTTCCGCCCGCTTCATCCGGGCGAGCACCTGCTCGGGGAGCCCGATCGAGACGTTCTCGAGGACGTTGAGCGAATCGAACAGCGCCGCGTGCTGGAAGACGTATCCGACCTTGCGGCGCACCTTCTCGAGCGCGTCCGACGGGCCGTGATAAAGCGACACCCCGTCGACCTCGACGTCTCCACGATCCGGGACGATGAGGCCGAGCGTGGTCTTGAGCAGCACGCTCTTGCCGGCCCCCGAGGGCCCGAAGAGCGCGAACATCTCGCCCGTCTCGACGGACATGTCCACCCCGGTGAGCACCGGGATGTCGAAGGCCTTGTGCACGTTCCTGTATCGGATCATCGGCCTACTGGAGCAGGAGCGGCGGGAACATGGCGTCGAGGATCAGGATCGTCAGGATCATGAACATCACGGCCTGCGTCGTCTGCAGTCCGACGCCCTCCGCGCCGCCCTTCGTGCGCAGACCCATGTGTACCGAGATGACCGGGATCACGAAGCCGAAGACCACCGCCTTGGAGAAACCGTAGAAGAGGTCCCAACTGTGCCAGAAGAGCCGGGCCCCGAAAAGGAACTCTTCGTTGCCGAGCCCCACGTCGATCCGCGCCATCTGCATCCCCGCCCAGATGGCGATCACGTTCGCGAAGCCGACCAGGAGGGGTAGCGTCACCACTCCCGCGATGATCCGAGGCGCCGCGAGGACCGCGACCGGATCACGCCCCAGTGACTCGAACGCGTCGATCTGCTCGGAGACGACCATCGTACCCAGCTCGGCGGTGATCCGCGCGCCGATCCGCCCGACGAGCACGATCGCGGTCAGGAGCGGGCTCAGCTCCAGGACGACGCTGTTCACGACGAGCGTGCCGAGCACGTACGGCGGCGAGGACGAGATGAGCTGATACCCGCCCTGCTGGCTCGTGACGATGCCCGACAGCGACGCGGTCACGAAGACGATCGGCAGGCTCTGGATGCCCATCGAGTGCATCTGCGTGAGTACGTCCCGGGGCCGGACCTTGAGCCGAACCACGGCTACGAACGAGTCCCACACCAACGCGCCGAGCGCGCCGGCGTGCTCCAGCGTCGTGCGGTAAGTGCGACCGATGCCCGCAAACCACCCGACGACGGCGGACAGGATGGAGTGCGCCACGGCCGTGAGACTCACCGAATCGAAGGAGGGATCGAGCGTGGCCCTGGGCTCGGAAGGCCGATCCTTCGGGGCCGAAGCGTCGAAGCTTCACGGTACGGAAGGTGAAAATCAACCGCGCTCCTCGCGCGACTCACCCCGCGGCTCCCGAGGCTTCGAGACGCCGCACGGTCGCCTCGACCCGGGCGAGGAAGAGGCGCGGATCGAGCGGCTTGCGGAGGTAGTCGTCGGCCCCCTCCTCCACGAGCAGCGTCTCCGGAATCTCGCCCTCCTCGCCGGTCATAACGATCACCGGGAGGTCTGCACCCCGTTCCCGGCGAAGCTCGAGAATCAACTCGCGGCCGTCCATGCGCGGCATGTTCAGGTCCGCCACGACGAGGCTCACGTCGGGCCGCCGCCGAATCCGTTCGAGAGCGGCGACGCCGTCCGTCGCTTCCGCGACCGCGAATCCCCCTCGCTCCAGAATGAACCGGGCCAGTGAACGGGCCCATGGATCGTCATCGACGACGAGGATGGTCCTCTCAACGGAGACCTCGTCGGAGGACGAGGCGGTGGATGCCGGGGCGACCGTCGCGGAGTCGCTCAGCGCGGCTGCGATCCGGTCCGGGTCCGCGACCGCGAAGACCACGCGACGACTCGTCAGCTCCTCGATCTCGTGCTCGACGGCGAGGACCGTCGGATCCGACGTGGCGACCGTGATCGTGGCGGCATCCTGGCGGAGGGGGACGACCCGCGCCTCGCTCACGTAGGCCGTCGGGACGAGGCGCCGCGCGAGCTCGTCACACCGGTCGAAGTCGGCGACCGGGAGGTCGAAGTACGCGGCGACACGATCCGCCAGCTCATCCGACTCGAGATCGGCCCGGCGCGCCACGAACGGCCAGGGCGCTTCCTCGACGAGCACGGCCTCGGGATCGACGTCGAGACCGGCCGCGATGAGCAGCCAGTCCGGTAGAATCTCGGTTCCGGGCGGGAGCGGCCCACCGTCCGCGGCTACGAGGCGCAGGAGCAGGGCGACGAGCCCCTCGAGCCGGCGGAGGAGCAGATCGTCCGGGGACGACTCGACCAGCCCACCTCCAGCGGTCACTGCGGAGAAGCCGAAGGTGGCGCCCGACCCGCGGAGCGCCGCCCCGACCTCGCGCGCCTGCTTCGACGCACCCGGTTCGCCGTCCGCTACGCCATCACGCAGATCCCGCAGCTCGTCGATTCGGCGGCGCATGGCCTGCCGATACCACTCCTGCAGCGATGCGCGGTCCCGGGTCACTGGACTCCTGGTAGCAAAGGGCGGCCGGGGCGGCCGGCGTCGAAGGTGACCCGGTCGGCGAGTCGTCCTAGGATACGTGGCCCTCCATTCCGGTCCAAGCCGGGAGCTTCGATGTCCGCCCAAGCTGCACCTCCGCTCGATGGCCGTATCGCGCTCGTCACCGGAGCCTCATCCGGAATCGGGCGCGCCGTCGCTCGCACCCTGGCGGACGCCGGGGCGGCCGTCGCCCTCTCCGCCCGGCGAGCGGAGCGACTGGTCGAGCTGAGAGACGAGATCGAGGGCGGTGGCGGCACGGCGATCGTGGCGCCGGGGGATGCGACGTCACGGGAAGCCGCCCGCTCGGTGGTCGAGCACACCCGGAGCGAGCTGGGCCCCGTCGACATCCTCGTCGCGAACGCGGGCATCATGACGCTCACGCCGATCGAGGAGAACGACGTCGAGGCATGGACACGGATGATCGACGTCAACGTGAAGGGCGTGCTCCACTTCGTCTCGGCCGTGCTGCCGGAAATGATCGAGCGGGAGCGAGGCCACCTCCTCACGATCGGCTCACTCGCCGGCCGTCGCCCCTTCCCCGGCGGGGCCGTGTACTCCGCGACGAAGTTCGCGGTGCGGGCCCTCGGGTGGGGGATGCACCTGGAGCTCGGGCACAGGTACGGGATCCGTGTCACCGACGTCCAGCCGGGATTCGCGACCACCGAGCTCCTCGACAGCCAGCCCGAGGCGAAGGCGGCCTGGGAGGACTCCTGGTCGGGACGCCGGACACTGCAGCCGGAGGACGTGGCCCGGGCGGTCGAGTTCGCCGTCACCGCCCCGGACCACGTATCGGTGAGCGAGGTGCTCGTCCGCCCCGTCGACCAGCCGAGCTGAACGGAAAACGGGGCGACACACCGCTCGGTGCATCGCCCCGCTCCTTCACGCCCGCGGCGCCAACCTCCCGACGTCGCCGGACCTCCGACGACGACCGGGCTCAGTCTTCCGAGACGGGACGGTCATCGGTCGCGCCGTAGTAGATGCCGTTGAAGAGGAAGCCGAACGTCCCGTGCGACTGGGCCCGGAAGGTGATCTTCGGTCCGAAGAGGAAGATCTTCCCCTCGCCGTAGTCCGCCTCGATGGCACCGACCCCGTTCTCCAGGTAGTGCTCGCCCCACGCCCACCCGCTCTTCAACGGACTCGGCGAGTCGTACCAACCGATGCGCCGCACGCCCTGTGACTCGGCGCCGGCCGCGAGCGAGAACGTCGGGGAGTGGCTGAAGAGTACGTTCTCGCGCTCGTCGAAGCCGTGCGTCAGTGGGCTCACGTGGTCCACCTTCATGTCCAGCACGGAGCCGGGCGTGAAGTACTCCTCCCTGGGCAGCGGTCGTCCGTCGCTGCGCACCAGGTGGTTCTCGACGGGGAGGTCGGCATGGTAGGCGAGGTTCGCGGAGGAACCGATCGCGATCGCGGCGCCCCCCTCCCGCACGAAGTCGAGAATCTGCGGCACGGTCGTTTCGGTGGTGACGCTGCCCATCCGACCGCGGTACTCCTCCGGTATGGTCTCCGGGTCCAAGGACCCACGCCGGCCGAATCCACCGCCCCCGCCGCCGCGCTGCCCCGGGGCCGGAATCGCCCCGTCTTCGAAGACAAGCACGTCGTAACCGTCGAGATCGCCCTCGTCGAAGTCCGGCGGATACAGGACGTCGAAGTCGAACTCGAAGTCCTCCAGGATCATCCGGGTCCAGCCGGAGGGCATGGAGCCGCCGTAGCGATCCCAGAGCCCGATCTTCACCGCCTCGAGCCGCATCGCGTTTCCGGACGGCCGGTCGGACACACCGACGAAGCTCAGCCCCTTCTCTTCCGCGAGACGCTCCACGACGTCGCGGTCCGTTTCCAGGTAGAAGGCGCCGGAGGAGAAGCTCTCCCCGCCCGCGCGCACCGGGTCCATGTACCACCAGGCGTCGTCGCCGGCGGCCAACACGCGGTTCACGGCGACGAAGGCGTCGTTGACGTGGTCGACGACGTAACCCCGCGCGTTCGAAGCTCCCGCCACCACGCCCGCGGGCGGCGAATCGATGACGTCGGGAATGAGCTCGAAGGGCCCGTCGAAGCCGTCGAGGATGCGGTCGTACTCCACGCCCATCTGCCACGCGAGCGTCCAGCCCGTGTTGTCGTACGGGGCGGTGGGCGGGGCACCGGGATAGGCGAAGTCGTTGGGATGCTGCTGCTTCTCGAACATGTCGAGCACGTGCGGGCGGAACGCCTGGTCCGCCTTCACGACGTAGGAGCCGGCCGGATAGCTCGTCCCGGCGACCGTGAAGTCGGACGTGGCGCGGTGCACGTCGACGCCGTTGTAGAGCAGCGCGTTGACGAACCGGGTCGCCGTCGCGAAGTCCCGCTGATCCGACGGGACGATGAAGCCGCGCGGGTCGCGGTCCGCCGGATCCCGCAGGATGCGCTCCCAATCTTCCCGGGTGCCCTCGAACATCGACTCCGCGGCTGCGTCGATCTCGAACGGCAGCGTCGTCCACGAGTCCGTGCTGCCCCGCTCGATCGAGTTCTGGCCCATCTGCCAGATGTTGAAGAGCAGGTGGTCGGCGTTGCGCGACGCGTAGTCGAGGACGGCCCAGTTCGCCGTCTGCGAGTATTCGACGGACTGACGGAAATGCCACGGCCCAGGCTCAACCGGGAGCGGGATATCCGCCTTCGGCATCTGGCGCCCCGGAATGAACGGGATCTCGATCGGCGTGGGATGCCCGATCGTCTCGGTGAGCAGCCCGATCATGTTCTTGAAGTACGGCGTCGTGCGCAGCCCCCCATTCCACCACGTGGAGTACGAGGCGCCGGAGCGCATCGTCGTGCCGCCCTTCCCTTCGAGGACGAAGCGCTGGTGCATCGCCGAGCCGACGCGGTCGAGCGACGTGATGATGACCGGGTCCAGGTAGTGGTTCGGCGGATCCCGGAAGGGAGGCGCGAACATCACCGTCCCGCGCGGCCCCGTCTGATGGTGGTTGTATACGATCTGAGGGAACCACTCGCGGTACATCGAGCGGTTCATGTTCTGCGTCTCGGCCAGCGCGGCCATGTAGAAGTCGCGGTTGTTGTCGTGTCCCGCGTACTTCTGGTAGAGCACGGGAACACCCGACGTCGACCGCGCCATGGGATCGTCTTCCCGCATGTACCAGTCGGAGAGGAGCGTCATGCCGTCCGGATTGGCGTGCGTCGCGAGGACGATTACGTCGTCGAGGATCCGGAGCGTCTCGTCGTCCGTGTACTCGTTGAGGCGGTAGATCATCTCGGTGAGCTGCGCCGCGCCGAGCACCTCGTTGGCGTGCAGGCCGCCGTCGATCCAGATCACCGCCTTGCCCTCGTTCGCGAGCCGCTGCGCCTCCTCACGGGAGACGCCTTCGGCCTTGGCCAGGGTACGGCTGATCTCGCGGTAGCGGTCGAGGTTCGCGTGGTTCGCGGGCGCCGTGATGATCGCCTGGAACTGGGGACGGCCCTCTTCGGTGAAGCCGATCGTGTCGAGGACCATGCGGTCCGACTCGTTCGCGAGGCGGATCACGTACTCGTGCGTCCGCTCGTAGTTGAAGAGGAAGTAGTCGGCGCCGATCTCGTGACCGAAGAAGTCGGTCGGGGAGGTGACGCGGCTCTGGGCCGTGAGCGGCGCGGCGGCGACGACGAGCATGACGGCGGCCGCGAGGTGGACGAACAGTCTTCGCATGACCTTGGGTGACTCCGGATCGGGGGGCGGGCCGCGTGGCGGAGCAAAAGCGGTGCCTTGCTCCCGGAGGCCGGATTCGGACACCTTGCCCGACCGGCCCGCCC
>JANQME010000343.1 GCA_028280205.1 Longimicrobiales bacterium | reverse complement strand
CACTGTTTTTGATGATGACCGTATGAGCAGCTTTGATGACGTATCTGTTAAAGTTTTCCCCATCGGAACGATTATTTCAAAAGAAGTCCTTTGGGGTCGGAGGCGGCCTCCCGGTGGGCCTCGTAGTCGATACGGAGCGGCGTGCCGGCCGCCGCCTCGCCTCGCTCCGAGAGAGCGGTCATCTCAACGCCAGCGCAGCGCCAACCGATGGGACCCGCCGTCCTCCGCGCCTTCCCCGAAGGGCCGGAACGCCCACTCGAGGGTGATGTCGTCCCCCTGGAAGGCGAAGCCGGTCGTCAGGGGGAGGGCCTCGCTCCCGTCGGGCACGTCCTGGAAGCCGACACGAGCGACGAACGTCCGGCCCTGGACGGGCCAGTAGCCGATCTCGAGCCCGCCGCCGTAGACGAGATCCTCGTCGTCGACCCCCACCCTGGCCGCGAACCCGAGGTCCAACGGCCCGAGCTGTCGGCCGTATCCGCCCACGCCGAAGTGGACCCTTCCCGGCGCCGTATCCCCTCCGGCGATCGGCTTCTCACCGATGTCTGCGACAGTGAGCCCGAGGGTGACCGAGCCCACCTCGCGCGCGAGGCTCAAGTCGACGAGGACGACGCTCTGTCGCACGCCGCCCACGCGCTGGTCCACGAAGTCGACGGCCGCCCCCAGTGTGGTGCCGGACAGGAAGTCGCGAGCGTACCCGAACGTCGCGATCCGCTCCGAGACCGGGGTCTCGCCCAAGACGAACAGGTGGTCCTGGCCTCCGGGGGCCGGACCACCCGGTGGGGGCGGGCAGCCGACGGCGGTGCACGAAGCGCCCGCGGCGGCCCCGTACTGGAGCGTCCGGAGGCCGATTCCCACGCCGCCGCCGAGCCACGAGAAGGCTGCGGACGCTGCGGCCGCGCTGGCCGCGGGGCCCCACCGCTGGATTTCGAGTCCGATCCCGCCTGCGTCCACCAGGAGCGCGGGGTGGTAGAAGAGCGCGTCGGCGTGCCCGGACTCCATCGCGTACGCATCCCCGAGTGCCATCGCGCGGGTGGCGTTGGAGAGCTGCTGGGAGAGCGGAAGTGCCCCCGGAGCCTGCCCGTGTGTGGTGACCGGGGACGCGGCGATCGCGCCGAGACAGACGAGCAGGGTGCGCGAGCGAGAGCTTCGAGGCATCGGCGGGTGCGTTCGGGGCGGAAGGCCGCCCCAACCTTCCGCGGCCCGGGTGGATCGGCAACATCGGCCGCCGCCCGCCCTCTGCCACTCGACCCACTGGCGGGCGGCACCCGCGGCCCGGAAGTCACCGAGTCGGAGTGAGCCGTAGGCCACGCGCAGCCCGTCCAGGCGGAAGTCGTCGGGGACCTCGACGTCGTCCGGCAGTCCGATCGCTCGGAGCGGGCCGTCGGGACCCCGGACCGTCCCGGGGACGCGCCCCTGTGCGACGACGTGGGTCCCCACCGCCTCCACCAGCTCGTCGAGCGTCGGAAGGCGAAGCCCGCTCCCGTCTACGCGCAAAACCAGACGGGAGCCCACGAAGGCGAAGACGGTCACGGCGTCAGCGCGGCTCCCTTCGGTCGAGGACCGTCGTGCGGCGACAGGAAGGACACGACACCCAGAGCCGCTCCCGCACGTACGAGACGTCCCTCCGAGGGGGCACGGGTCGCCGGTCCACCGAGGACCCGCACGACGGGCACGTGAGGGGCGCACCTCCCACCCACGCCTCGTGCAGCGCGCGGTGCTCTTCGTGGCTGTACGGAACGTTGCGGGTCATGGGCGTCGCTGTCGCTCGGGCCCCGAATTCGGTAAGGTACGCGCTCCAAATCACACAGCGCTCGAGGATTCGTGGGAAAAGACGCGATCGAGATCGAAGGGACCGTCACCGAGGTTCTGCCCAACGCGACCTTCCGCGTCACGCTGGAAAACGAGCACGAGATTCTGGCGTACCTCTCGGGGAA
>JANQME010000142.1 GCA_028280205.1 Longimicrobiales bacterium | reverse complement strand
GTCTCCGTTCACGCCGAGCGGCTTCGGCGGACCCAGCCAGGTCGTGCCGGCCGATCATTCGACCATGTGGAGGTACTGGGTGGGCGTCGTCGAAGCCGGCGGTGCGATCGACGGTCCCACGGCCGACTTCCTGCGGGACAACGCGCCGACCGACGACGGCCAGGTGGCCCGGCTCGCGCTCGACCCGGATGACAACAGCGTGACGCCGCTCGCGGCGCTGACGCTCCCCTCCGTACCGCCCACCCGGGAGTCGAATACGCAGACCTTCGAGATCGGCTACACCGGCGTCATCGACAACCGCGTCTCCATCGCCGCCGACATCTACCGTACCACGAGGGACGACTTCGTCTCGCCGCTCATAGCGGAGACGCCGGTCCTCTTTCTCAACCCGGCGGATCTGGAGACGTACCTCACGCCGATCGTCGGACCCGCGAACGCGGCTTTGCTCGCTCGGGCGGCGGGCGTGGACGATCAGGGGAATCCCAATCCGCTCCCGCTGGGCGTGCTCGGTGCCTCGGCGATTCCGGCACAGGGAGCCGACGTCGTCGTGTCGTACCGCAACGTGGGGGACCTCACGCTCTGGGGTGGCGACATCTCGTTCCAGGCGTTCCTCACGGACGGGTGGGCGCTGGGGGGCATGTACTCGTACGTCAGCGACGACGTGTTCGAGATCGCCGACGGCGCGCCGATCTCGCTCAACGCTCCGCAGCACAAGGGCGCGATCAGCCTCTCGTACCGGAACCCGGCGCGTGGCGTGAACTCGTCGATCCGGGTGCGGGCCAACTCCGCGTTCGACGCGTTCTCCGCCGACTTCGGAGGTCGGGTCGCGGCCGTCGGGCTCGTCGACCTCACGGCGTCGTACCAGATTCCGAACACGCGGGCCACGCTCCAGCTCTCGATGAGCAACGTGCTCGACAACAAGTACCGCTCCTTCCCGGGCGTGCCGAAGATCGGGCGCTTCACGATGCTGCGGGCCAAGTACGATCTTTTTTGATCGACCCCACGTACCCGAACAGAGTCGTACAGTGAGCGAACGGAGCAGCCCGGCCCGTGTGCGCATCCGGTGCGCCTTCTGCGGCGCCCTCAATCAGATCGAGCTCGCGCGCGCCGAAGACCGGCCGCGCTGCGGCGAGTGCATGAAGCCCATGCTGCTCGACCGACCGGTGAAGGTGGCCCAGGACGACTTCGAACCGACCGTACTGCAGGCCGACGTGCCCGTGCTCGTCGACTTCTACGCAGACTGGTGCGCGCCGTGCAGGATGGTCGCCCCGCTCGTCGACGAGATCGCGCACCAGAAGATCGGTCGCGTGCTCGTGGCCAAGGTCGACACCGATCACGCACCCGACCTGGCCGTGAAGTACGGCATCCGCAGTATTCCGACCCTCATCCTCTTCTCGGGCGGGGAGGAGGTGGAACGCAGCGTCGGACTCGAGCCGGAGCGGGTTCGCGGCTTCGTGGACGCCGCCGCGCCATGAGCAAGCAGGACCGGCACGCTCGCATCCTCGAGGTCATCGGCAAGCACCGGGTGACGAGCCAGGAGGGGCTGCGCGAGCTTCTCCAGGAGCGGGGGATCGAAGTCACCCAGGCCACACTCTCACGAGATATGCGGGAGCTGCGCCTCGTGAAGGTGCCGGGCGCCGACGGAGTCGGCTTCTACTTCTCCCCGGAGGAGTGGGAGAGCACGCCTTCGCTCGAGTCGCTGATGCCCGCTCTCTTCCAGAGCGCCGAAGGGGTCGATCACCTCCTCGTCGTGCGCACGATGAAGGGTGGGGCTCAGACCGTGGCGGCCGGGATCGACTGGGAGGAGTGGCCCGAGGTTCTGGGAACGCTGGCCGGCGACGACACGATCCTGCTCATCCTGCGCGATCCCTCGGCGCTGCCGGAGGTGAAGGCACGGCTCGAGGCGATGGCCGCATCACGCTACGGTTGACGTTCATGCATTCCTTACGCATAATCATGCATCGCCACCCGCGAAGTCTGCGCCGGCGAGCCCGGACTCCGAGGGGACCGGGGGTGGGAGTTCGGGGCAATCGGCCCTCCGGCGCTTCGGCGGGAAGCGGTCGGTCTCGCCGCCCCCGGTCCTCTTTCCATTCCATCCGACCGTGACGAGCACGACGGAAGATCCGCGCTCCGGTGACCGCGGCGGGCTCTGGGGCGGGCGCTTCGACGGCGGCATGGCCCCGGAGATGGTGCCCTTCAATCTGAGCCTCGGGCTCGATGCGCGGTTGTGGCGCGAGGACGTCCGCGGGAGCATCGCGTGGGCCCGGGCGCTCGGTCGAGCAGGGGTCCTCGACGCGGAGGAGTCGAAGACCCTCGTCTCGGGGCTCGAGAGGGTGGCCCAACGGATCGAGCGGGACGGACTCGTGGATGCCCGCGAAGAGGATATCCACTCGGTGGTGGAGCGGATGCTGGGTGAGGCCGTCGGCGCCGTGGCCGGCAAGCTCCACACGGGGCGGTCCCGGAACGATCAGTCGTCGACCGGCGTTCGGCTCTACGGGATGGCGTCGGCCGAGCGCACCGCGGCGCACCTCCTCGACCTGGCCGACGCGCTCCTCGGACTCGCGCGGCGCGGCACGGATGCGATCATGCCGGGCTATACGCACCTCCAGCAGGCGCAGCCGTTGCGAGCGGGGCAGTGGGCGCTGTCCCACCTCTTCCCGTTGCTGCGCGACGTCGAGCGTGTTCGGGCCGCTCGCCGGTCCGCCTCCGTGCTACCCCTCGGCTCGGGTGCGATCGCGGGGTGTCCGTTCCCCGTGGACCGGGAGGCGCTGCGGGTCGAGCTGGGCTTCGATCGGATCTCGGAAAACTCGGTCGACGCCGTCTCGGACCGGGACTGGATCTGCGATCTGGCCTATGCGGGTGCGATGGTCGGAATCCACCTGTCCCGACTCGCCGAGGACCTCGTCCTCTTCTCGAGCCTCGAGTTCGGCTTCCTCCGCCTCTCCGACGGCTTCAGCACCGGGTCGAGCCTCATGCCCCAGAAGCGCAATCCGGACGTCGCCGAGCTCGCGCGCGGAAAGTCGGGGCGCCTGGTGGGCAGCCTGGTGAGCCTGCTGACGCTCCTGAAGGGGCTGCCGACCAGCTACAACCGGGATCTCCAGGAAGACAAGGAGCCGCTCTTCGACACGATCGACACCCTCGACCTGACCCTCCCGGCCGTGACGGGCGCGATCGCCACAGCCACCTTCCGGCCCGACCGGATGGAGGGTCGGATGGACCCGCAGCTCCTGGCGACGGACATCGCCGACTGGCTCGTCCGACGGGGTGTGCCCTTCCGGCGCAGCCACGAGATCGTGGGGCGACTCGTGCGCCGGACGGAAGAAGAGGGTGTTCCCCTCTCCTCCCTCTCGCTCGAGGCGTTCCGAGAGATCGACGAGGCGTTCGACGAAGACGTGTTCACCGTCTTCGATTGGACGGCTTCCGTGGAGGCGCGCGACGCGGCCGGGGGCACGTCGCTGCGCTCGGTGGAGGCCCAGGTGGCCGATGCCGAGGCGCGCATTGCCTCGGCGCGCGCGGACGCAGCAGGGAGGGGCGCCCCGGCTTCGTGAGCGTCAGACTTCAGCGAGTGCCCCGAGCGAGCGTCCCGCCGCCTCTGCGAAGGGCCTCAGCGTGCGCATCAGGTGATCGAACTCCGCGAAGTCGAGCGACTGCTCGCCGTCGGAGGCGGCCGTCTCCGGATCCGGGTGGACCTCGACGAGGAGCCCGTCGGCACCGGCGGGGATGGCGGCGTACGAGGGCGGCGCCACGAGGTGTCGTCGGCCGCCTGCGTGGGAGGGATCGGCCACCACGGGGAGGTGCGTCTCCCGCTTGAGCACCGGGATCGCCGCGAGGTCGAAGGTGTTGCGGGTCGCGGTCCCGAACGTGCGGATCCCCCGCTCGCACAGGATCACGTTGGGGTTGCCCTGGCTCATGACGTACTCGGTGGCCAGGAGGAGATCCTTCACCGTCGCGGCCATCCCGCGCTTGAGCAGGACCGGTCGGCGCAGGCGTCCCACCTCGGTCAGGAGCGAGAAGTTCTGCATGTTGCGCGCCCCGACCTGCAGGACGTCCGCGTACGACGCGACGAGCTCGACCTGGCGGGTGTCCATCACCTCCGTCACCACGGGCAGGCCGCTCTCTGCGCGTACGTCGGCGAGGATCTGCAGCCCCTCCTCCCCGAGTCCCTGGAAGGAGTAGGGCGAGCTGCGCGGCTTGAAGGCGCCCCCCCGCAGACCCCGAGCCCCGCGTGCCGCCACGTGCGCGGCCGTCTGCGCCATCATCTCCCGGTTCTCGACCGAGCACGGCCCCGCGATCGTGACGATCTCGGAGCCGCCCAGCTCCACGCCGCCGAGCGCGATGCGCGAGGGCTCTGCGGCGAACTCCCGCGAGGCGAGCTTGTACGGCTTGAGAACCTCGTGAACCGCCTCCACCCCGGGGATCGAGAGGAGCGGGACGCCGTGCAGACGGGACTCGTCGCCCACGCACCCCACGATCGTGCGCTCCTCGCCCTCCGACACGTGCGTGCGCAGGCCGAGCGACTCGATGCGCTCGCGGATGTGATCCAGCTCGTCGGGCGTGACGCCCTTCCGCGTGACGATGATCACGATGCCCTCCTCCAATGAAAAAGGCCCCCGACCCGGGTCGGGAGCCTTCCAGTCTCGGTCTTCGCCGCGTCTACGCGGGTACGCACCGGTCCGGAACACTCCCTCCGGGAGCGAAGCCGCAATACCGATATCCCTTTCGCCACGACGTCATGGGCCGAAACTCGCCCGCCGGGTCGGGGTGTGTCAAGCCGGCGTTCCGCCCTAGATTCCGGCGTCCCGACCGCCCGCCGCACGGAGATGCGACACCGGTGAGCCGCGATGATCTGAAGCGCGCGGCCGCCGAGGCGGCTCTCGAGCGGGTCGAGAGCGGGATGGTGGTCGGCCTCGGGACCGGTACGACGGTCGAGCACCTCGTGGACCTGCTGGCCGAGCGCCTCGAGCGGGGCGACCTGTGCGACGTGGTCGGCGTCCCGACGTCGCTGCGGACCGAGCGGCAGGCCCGGGACCTCGGCATCCCGCTCGCGGAGCTGGCAGAGCACCCACGCCTGGACCTCACGATCGACGGCGCCGACGAGGTGTCGCCCGAACTGGACCTCATCAAGGGGCTCGGGGGCGCGTTGCTCCGGGAGAAGATGGTCGCACAGGCGTCCGACCGGCTCCTCATCATCGCGGACGAGGCGAAGCTCGTGGACCGACTCGGGCGCACGAAGCCGCTCCCGGTTGAGGTGGTGGAGTGGGGCTGGGACGCGCATCTGCCCTTCCTGCGGGCGCTCGGCGCGGACGTCTCGCTGCGGACGGGCGCGGACGACGAGCCCGTGTGGAGCGACAACGGCACGCTCTTCCTCGACTGCCGCTTCGCCGACGGAATCGAGGAGCCCCGCGCGCTCGAGCGCCGGCTGATCGACCGGGCCGGCGTGGTCGACACGGGGCTCTTTCTCGGCATGGCGAGCGCCGCCCTCGTCGCCGGCGCGGACGGCGTCCGGGAGCTGACGGCGTCGTGAACGTGCGCCTGGCGCCCTCGATCCTGTCGGCCGACTTCACCCGTCTCGGCGAGCAGATCGCGGCGGTCGAGGCCGGGGGCGCGGACTGGATCCACGTCGACGTCATGGACGGCCACTTCGTGCCGAATCTGACGATCGGCCCGCTGATCGTCGAAGCGGCCCGCCGCGCCACCGAGCTGCCGCTCGACGTCCACCTCATGATCGAGGAGCCCGACCGATGGGTCGAGGCGTTCGTGGCGGCGGGCGCGTCGGTCGTGACGGTGCACGTCGAAGCGTGCCGGCACCTCCACCGCACCGTACACCGGATCCGGGAGCTCGGGGCTCGGGCCGGGGTCGCCCTGAACCCCGCCACGCCGCTGGAGGCCGTTCGCGGGGTCGCCGCGGACCTCGACCTCCTGCTCGTGATGTCGGTGAACCCGGGCTTCGGGGGCCAGTCGTTCATCCCGGCCAGCACGGACAAGGTCCGCCGGGCCCGGGAGGTGCTTGAGGAGGCGGCTTCGACTGCGGCGGTCGAGGTCGACGGCGGCGTGGACGCGGGGAATGCTCGGGAGCTGGTCCGCGCGGGGGCGGACGTTCTGGTGGCCGGCTCGGCGGTGTATGGGCACTCGGATGGGCCGGGCGCGGGGGTGGAGGCCATCCGGGCCGCCCTGGAGACGTGAGCGCGACACGTCCGGAGGGGGGTGACCGGCCAGTCGAGAACGTGGCCTTCGGAAGTGGGTGAAATTAGACTGAAGAACGGTGCTTTCCCCCCGGAAATCCTTCAAACATGACCGATTCTCTGATCCTCGACCCGCAGGCGCTCGAGCGTCTCAGGGAGTGGGGAGGCGACAAGCTCGCTGTCCAGATGGTCCGGCTCTTCCTCAAGAACTCGGGAACGAGGATGGATCAGATCCGCAACGGCGTCGCCTCCGAGGACTTCCAGGAGTCCGAGTGGGGCGCGCACTCGCTCAAGTCGAGCGCCGCGAACATCGGTGCCGAGGGACTCCGTACGTTGGCGACGAACGTGGAGAGCGCGGCGCTCGAAAAGGATCACGGACGTCTCCGGGAGCTCCTCCCACAGATCGAGGAGTCGTACTCGGAGGTCATCAACCGGCTCGAAGCCCTCGAACGAGAGATGCCCAGTGGCTCATAAGGTCGCCGTCGTCGAGGACAACCCCGACAACCGCATGCTCGTGCAGGCCCTGCTCGAGGACCGCTACGAGCTCACCGAGTACGAGACCGGGGTCGAGGCGGTCGAGGGGTTGCCCGGGGACATCCCGGAGGTCGTACTCCTCGACATCTCACTGCCGGAGATGGACGGCACGGAGGTCCTGGCATGGCTGCGCGGCCAGGATGCGCTCAAGGACGTTCCGGTCATCGCGCTCACGGCTCACGCAATGGCGGGCGACCGGGAGAAGTATCTGTCGATCGGCTTCGACGACTACGTCACGAAGCCCATCGTCGACGAAGACGTCCTGATCGAGGCGATCGAGCGTTGCCTGAAGCGGTCGGGCTGACTCCCGAGAGCGACCGCGACGACGGCCGAAGTGCCGACGAGCTCGTCTCGCTCGCCGGTGGCTCGACCGAAACGGAGCTGATCGGCCCGGACCGCGGGCTCGAGCATTCCGCCCTCTACACCGTCATCTTCCTCGCCCTCGTGGGCGGCTCCATGCTCCTGCAGCGGGGCGATCTCTACCGAACGGGCCCCACGGCGCACACGGTCATGGAGTCGGTGGCGACGATCCTCGCCTTCATCGTCGGCGGGCTCGCGCTTGTCCGCTACTACAGCCGCAAGCAGGTCACCTTCCTCCTCATCGGGTGCGGCTTCCTCGGCGCGGCGATCCTCGATCTCAACCACGTCATCGGGACGACGCCCGAGATCCTCGAGAGGCGCGAGCTGATCGACCCCCGCTTCACCGCTTCGGCTGCCGATGCGTGGACATGGGCGGCCGGCCGGGTCTACCTCTCGATCTTCCTCTTCATGAGCCTGCTCGCGTGGCGCCACGAGGTTGCCGAGACACGCGACGAGCCTCTGCGCGAGGCACCGATCTACCTCACGGCGCTCTTTCTGACCGTCTCGAACCTCCTCTTCTTCGACTACATCCCGCTGCGGGCGCTCGACCCCGTCTTCGGTGTGCTGCAGCAGCCGGGCGAGCTCGTCCCGACGATCTTCTTCTTCCTCACCTTCGTGGGCTTCTACCGGAAGGGGAGCTGGCGACGCGACCAGTTCGACCACTGGCTCATGGTCTCGTTGCTCATCGCGGCGCTCGCGCACGGCGCGTACATGACGTTCTCGGTAGAGCTTCACGACGCCATGTTCGACGCGGCGCACCTCCTGAAGATCACGAGCTACCTCGCGATCCTCACTGGGCTGTTCTCGAGCGTCTACGCGACGTTCACCCGCGAGGCCCAGGTGCTCGGGGCGCTGACCCGGTCGAACGAGGCGCTGGCCCGCGAAGTGGATTTTCGTTCCAAGACCGAGCGTGCGGTCAAGGAGAGCAGTGAGCGACTTCAGCGCTTCCTCGACGACGCCAACGACCTCATCCAGAGCGTCGATCGGGATGGCGGCTTTCTGTACGTGAACCGCTCGTGGAAGCGCGTGCTCGGGTACTCCGACGAGGACCTCGATCGCATGACGCTCTACGACGTCGTGCACCCGGAGCGACGCCCGGAGCTCGAAGCCGAGCTGCATCGGGTCCTGGACGGGGGCGAGCCGCGGCGGTTCAACACCGAGTTCGTGGCCTCGGACGGGCGCCTGGTCATCCTCTCCGGGAGCACGCAGGCCCAGGTCGTGGGGGGCAAGCGCGTCGCGACGCAGAGCATCCTGCGCGACGTGACCGAGCAGCGCCTCGCGGAGCGGCGACTCGACGAGTCCCAGCGCAACCTGGAGGCGCTCGTCGAGAACACCGGTGACTCCATCTGGTCGGTGGATCGAGACCACCGGCTCATCACGCTCAACTCGGCGTTCTCGCTGCAGGTCGAGGCGCGGACCGGGCGCGAGCCGAGGGCTGGGATGCCGCCCTCGGACCTCTTCCCGGCCGAAGAGGATGCGAGCTGGTACCGCGAGCTCTACGAGCGCACACTGGCCGGCGAGCGGAACATCGCCGTCCGCTCGGACATGGTGGACGGGCAGCTCCGCTACTTCGAGCTGTACGCCAATCCGATCCAGTCCGCGCGTGGCGTCGTCGGGGCGGTCTTCTTCGGCAAGGACGTCACTCAGCGCGTCCGGGCCGAGGAGGCGCTCCAGGTCGCCAAGGACGAGGCCGAGGCCGCGAACAAGGCGAAGAGCGACTTCCTCGCGAACATGAGCCACGAGCTGCGCACACCGCTCAACTCGGTGATCGGCTTCACGAACATCCTGCTCAAGAACAAGGAAGACCGGCTCAGCGACAAGGACCTCGGCTTCCTCGACCGCGTCCTGTCCAACGGCAAGCACCTCCTGGCGCTCATCAACGAGGTGCTCGACCTCGCCAAGGTCGAGGCGGGTCGGATGGAGCTCATCATCGAGGAGGTCGACCTCGCGCACCTGTGCGTGGAGACCGTCCAGCAGCTCGAGGGGCAGGCGAAGGCGAAGGACGGCTCCGTGGCGCTGGTCGCGGACGTGCCCGACGAGGTCGACTTCGTCGAGACGGACTCGGCGAAGCTCAAGCAGGTCATCATCAACCTCGTCGGCAACGCCCTGAAGTTCACCCACGAGGGCTCGGTGACCGTCCGCCTGGACCTCGCAGCGGACGGCCGCACACCGACGGCGATCTCGGTCGTCGACACGGGCATCGGGATCCCGCCCGACCGCCTCGAGGCGATCTTCGAGGCGTTTCAGCAGGCCGAAGCCGGCACGTCGCGCAAGTACGGGGGCACGGGGCTCGGCCTCGCACTTTCGCGTTCGATCTGCCTGCTCATGGGGTACGACCTCATCGTCGAATCCGAGGTGGGGAAGGGCTCGACCTTCCGTATCGTCATGGGAGAGCGCGCCGACCGCGCCGTCCGAACCGAAGAGCAGGAGGAGCCGACGGTCGGTGAGGCCGCGGAAACCGGCGCGGCCGCGGAGGCCGGCGCGGTCGAGCCTCCGAACGACCCGGGTAGCCAGACGGCCACGGATTCCGCCGCACGGACGAGCGCGCCGCAGCCCGTTCCCCAGGGCGGGACGGGTGCGACGGGTCCCTCGCCGGACCGCGAGGGTGCGTCCGCCTGGTCCAGATTCAAGATCCTGGTGATCGACGACGAGGCCGATTCCCGCGTTCTGATCTCTCACGTGCTCTCCGAGTTCGGATGCCAGGTCTTCGTCGCCGCAGCCGGCGAGGACGGGCTGCGGCTCGCGCGTGAACACCACCCGGACCTGATCACCGTCGACCTGCTCATGCCCGGGATGACCGGCTGGGACGTGCTCCGGGAGCTGAAGGCCGACCCCGCGCTGCGCCCGATCCCGGTCGTGGTCCTGAGCGTCGTCGCGAGCGAGGGGCACGGGAAGCTCTTCGGCGCCGTGGACATGATCACGAAGCCGTTCGAGCGCGAGGACCTTCTCCGGGTGCTCTGGCGCAACCTCGGCCGGCGACGAGGGGGACGCGTCCTGCTGGTGGTGGACGACGCCGAGCGGAGGGAGCGGCTGGCTTCGGTCGTGCGTGAGCGGGGACTCGAGGTCTCGGAGCCGTCCGGCCCCGAGATCGCGGCGGCGTTGGAGCACGAGGCTCCCGATGCAGTGGTGCTCGATCTCGCCTTCCCGGGACTGCACGGTGTCGCGACGCTGCTCGAGCTTCGCGAAGACCGTCTGCACTCCGGGCTTCCCGTACTCGTGATCCACAGCCCGGACCTGAACGACAAGGAGGGTCAGGTCATCCGGGATCTGGCCACCGTGGCCGCCGATCCGGCGGACGCGGCGGAGCGACTTGATCGACTCCTCGACGCGTCGTTCCCGCGTTTCGAGGGGACGGAGGCGAATGCGGCCGTTGGCGAGTGACCGCGAGAGCGTCGTCCTCGTCGTCGAGGACGACCCTGAGATCCGTTACCTCCTGTCCGTCCTCTTGAGCGAGCAGGGCCATGCGGTGCTGGAGGGCGACAACGCCCACCTGGCGGAGGAGCTCCTCGACGAGCGGAGCCCGGACCTCGTGGTCCTGGACCTCGTGCTGCCGGACCGCGACGGGCGCCAGGTGCTCGACAGGATCAGGGAGCATCCGGACACGGCGACGGTTCCGGTGGTCGTGGTTTCCGCTCACGCCGATCGAAACGTTCGGCAGGACTGCTTCGTCCGGGGGGCCGACCACTTCGTGTCGAAGCCCTTCGACCCGGACGAGCTGCTCGGGGAGATCTCGGCGGTGCTCGAACGCGCGAAGCGTCGGTCACCCGCACCCGTTCTCACCGATCCGGCCTCCGGTTTCCTGAACCGGGCCGGGATCGCGGAGGCGCTCCGGCAGGCGGTTGCACCGTCCGCCCTCGCGCTCGTTCGGCTCGACGGGCTTCTCGCGTTGTCCGAGCGGTGGGGTTGGCAGGAGGCGGAGAAGCGCGTGCGGGCGTCGGCGGAGGTGATCGCGGGCGCGCTGCCCGAGGGGAGTCGCGCCGGGCGTCTGGGCGGAGGTGAGTTCGTCGTCCTGATGCCCGGCGCGGACGCCGCGGCGCTCGCCGACGAATGCGAGCCCATCCTGAGCGCGGTGAGGGGGGTCCGGCTCGACG
>JANQME010000277.1 GCA_028280205.1 Longimicrobiales bacterium | reverse complement strand
CGGCGGGGCCGGCGCGGTCGCCGCCTTGGCGTACGGGACGGAGTCCGTCCCCCCGGTCGATGCCATCGTGGGGCCGGGCAACCGCTGGGTGACCGAGGCCAAGCGACAGGTTGCCGGTTCGCTCACGATCGACTCGCCGGCCGGCCCCTCCGAGGTGCTGGTGCTCGCCGACGACTCCGCCGACCCGCAGCTCGTCGCGCACGAGATGCTGGCCCAGGCGGAGCACGACCCGGACGCCGCGTGCGTCGTGGTGACGACGTCCGAGCAGGTCGCGAAGCTGGCCACGTCGGCCCTGGCCCGCATGCTCGCCGTCGAGCCGCGCGAGGAGATCGCTCGTCGAGCGCTCGCGGAGGCGGGAGGCATCCTGGTCGCCGACTCCCTGGACGAGGCGCTGGACTTCACGGACCGCTTCGCGGCCGAGCACCTCTCGATCATGACGGCCGACGCGGACCGTCACGCGCGTACCCTGCGCAACGCCGGCACGACGTTCGTGGGTGCGACCGCCTCGGTGGCGTTCGGAGACTACATGACGGGCGCGAACCACGTTCTTCCCACCGCCGGGCGGGCCCGCAGCTTTTCCGGGCTCTCCGTGCAGCACTACCTGCGCTCGTTCACGGTCCAGGAGATCGACGAGGAAGGCGCCGCATCCCTCGCGGACGACGTCGCGCTCCTGGCCGAAGCCGAGGGGCTGCCGGCGCATGCCGCCGCCGCACGCGCGCGCTCCGGTGGGGAGCGCGGAGGCGACAGGTCGTGACTCCCTTCCCCCGGCCCGACTACGCGGGCGTGCGACGCTACGATCCCGGGCGGGCGCCGGTCCGCCTCGACCTCAGCGACAACACGAACCTCTGGGGCACGCACCCCGCCGCCCTGGAGCGCATCCGTCGCGCCACGACCGACGACCTGGCCCGCTACCCCGAGCTGTACGCAGACCGCCTCCGCGAAGCGGTCGCGGAGCGCTTCGACGTCCCACCGGAGTGCGTCACCACGGGCGCGGGCTCGGACGACGTGCTCGACTCGGTCTTCCGGGCGAGCTTCGCGCCCGGAGCGCGCGTATCCTACGCGGCTCCGACGTTCTCGATGGTGGAGCCGTTCGCGCACATGAACGGGATGGAGGCGCACGCGGTGGCGTGGCCGGAGGCGGAAGCCGACCCGAGCGCTCTGTTCGAGGGCGATCCCGACCTCGTCTACGTCTGCCGGCCGAACAACCCCACGGGCGGCTTCCCGGCGCGGGCGTGGATCGACGGGCTCCTCTCTGAGCGGGGCGAGGACGGTCCGCTCGTCGTCGTCGACGAGGCGTACGCGGACTTCGCCGGCGAGACCCTCCTGCCCGACGCCCCGTCGATCCCGAAGCTGCTCGTGACCCGCACGGCTTCGAAGGCGTACGGTCTGGCAGGACTTCGCTGCGGATATGCCGTGGCCTCGGCCGAGGTCGCACTCGAGGCCGACAAGTCGAGAGGGCCGTACAAGGTGTCCGGACTCGCCGCGGAGGCGGCCGCTCTCGCGGTCCGGGACGAAGACGGATGGATGGCCGGAGTCGTCGAGGAGACGCTCCGCAATCGCGCGCGCTTCACCGACGAGCTCACGACGCGCGGCCACCCCCCGCTCCCCTCGCGGGCGAACTTCGTGCTCCTCCCGGCGCCGAGCGGAGCCGCGCGGCAGGACACGCTCGCGCTCCGTGAGGTCGGCGTGGGTGTGCGTCCCTTCTCGGGCGTTCCGGGGATGGGTGACGGCCTGCGCATCACGGTGGGACCGTGGCCGCTCATGGAGGGCTTCCTGAGCGCGTTCGACGAGGTCTTCGCGACGGCCGCGCACGAGACGGCCGCGCGCGAGGCTGCTCGGGGCAAGGCCTCGCGGGAGACCGCCCGATGAGGGTCGCGCTCTTCGACTACGGAGCGGGCAACCTGCACTCCCTCGGCAAAGCCCTCGAGGCGGCGGGCGCAGACGTGGTCGTCTCCTCCGACTGGGACGAGGCCCTCGCGCTGGACGCACTCGTGCTCCCGGGCGTGGGGGCGTTCGGGCACGCGGCGGCGGCGCTCCCCACCGATCGCACCCCCCTGCGGGCGGCGCTGCGCGGCGGGATGCCGTGCCTGGGCATCTGCCTCGGAATGCAGCTCTTCTTCGAGGATTCGGACGAGGCGGACGGGAGCGGGATCGGGCTGCTTCCCGGGCGCGTGACGGCGCTCGACGCGCCGGTCGTGCCGCACATGGGGTGGAACGACGTCGCGACGGAGGTCGACCCGCTCTTCGAGGGCCTCGACGGACTCGTCGCCTATTACGCCAACTCGTACGTGTGCGAGCCCGAGGACGACGGGTGCGTCATTGCGCACTCGACGTACGCCGGCCGCACGTTCGCGGCCGGTGTGCGCGCCGCGAACAGTTGGGGCGTGCAGTTCCACCCGGAGAAGAGCTCCGCCGACGGACGGCGCATCATCGGCAGCTTCGTTCGCGCCGCGACGGCGCTCGCAGCAGACCGCGGGCGCGGGGAGACACGTCGCGAGGCCGCCGCGCTGCCCTGGGAAGCTCCGTGATCGCGATCCCCGCCGTCGACCTGCGCGGAGGCCGGTGCGTCCAGCTCGTGGGCGGACGACCCGAGGACGAGCGCGTCTCGCTGCCCGACCCCGTCGGCGTCGCGGCACGCTGGCGTGAGGCCGGCTTCTCCTCGCTGCACGTGGTCGACCTGGACGCCGCGCTCGGCTCCGGCGACAACACGGAGATCGTCCGCACGATCGTCTCCGAAGCCGAGGTGGAGCTCCAGGTGGGCGGCGGCATCCGCTCGGACGCGCGGGCCGAAGAGCTGCTCGACGCAGGCGCGGATCGGATCGTCGTGGGAACGAAGGCGCTCGACGACCCGGAGTGGTTCGCAGCGCTCGCCGCACGGTGGCCCGGTCGCGTGATGATCGCGCTGGATACCCGCGACGGCACGGTCCTGCGGAAGGGGTGGACCGAAGCCACCGCGCTGCAGGTGGAATCCTACCTTCAGACGCTGGATGCGCTGCCGCTCGCCGGAGTGCTCTCCACCGATGTGGGGCGAGAAGGCCGGCTCGCGGGTATCGACCGGGACGGGTGCGCCCGGGTCATCGAAGCGAGTTCATGGCCCGTGTGCATTTCCGGTGGCATCACCGACTTGGACGACCTGATCCTGCTCGAGGACGCCGGGGCGGCGAGCGTGGTGCTCGGCATGGCGCTGTACACCGAGGCGCTGGATCCGCGGGAGGTCGCGCTCCGGTGGGGCGGCGGCCCCACTCCACCCGGCGCGAACAAGCACACCTCCGCGACAAGGACGAGCTCGTGAGCAGACTTCAGCGGAACACGAAGGAGACCACGATCGTCGCCGAGGTACGCCCCGGATCGGGGAAGGCGGACGTACGCATCGCGGATCGCTTCCTGGCGCACATGGTCGAGACGTTGGCACGCTACGCGTTGCTCGACGTCGACATCGAGGCCGAGGGCGACCTCCGCCACCACCTCGTCGAGGACGTCGCGATCGTGCTGGGGCAAGCCCTCCGCGAGGAGCTCCCCGACGGCCTGGCGCGCTTCGGCTCGTGCCTCATGCCGATGGACGAGGCTCTGGTGCAGGCGGCGATCGACGTCGGCGGACGTCCATACTACGTGGGCAAGCTCCCGTCGCGGCTGTACACGCACTTCCTCCACTCGTTCGCGAACAACCTGCACGCCACGCTGCACGTCCGGGTCATCCGCGGCAGCGACCGGCACCACGTCGTCGAGGCGGCGGTGAAGGCCACGGGGATGTCGCTCCGTCAGGCCCTCGCCCCCCGCGACGAGGTCTTCAGCACGAAGGGCGCTGTCCACACGAAGGGTGCGGTCCACACCGAAGGCGCCGGCGACGCGGCCGGCGCCGTTCGCGACGAGACGCCCGAACCGTCAGGCGGCCGGGAGGGCGACTGATGCTGCGGCCGCGCGTGATCGTCTGCCTCGACGTGAAGGACGGGCGGGTCGTGAAAGGGACCCGGTTCCGGAACCTCCGCGACGTCGGCGATCCGGTCGAGCTCGCCCGGCGTTACGAGGAGGAGGGCGCCGACGAGATCGTCTACCTGGACGTGTCCGCTTCCAAGGAGGACCGGGGCACGCTGCTCGACGTGGTACGCCGAACGGCCGAGACGCTCTTCATCCCGCTCACCGTCGGGGGCGGGGTGCGCTCGGCCGAGGACATCGGGCCGCTCCTGCGGGCCGGCGCCGACAAGATCAGCGTGAACAGCGCCGCAGTCCGGGATCCCGGGCTGCTCACGGTCGGTGCCGAGCGCTTCGGAAGTCAGTGCGTCGTCGCGAGCATCGACGCCGCAGCGGAAGAAGGCGGATGGCGCTGCTACACGCACGGGGGCTCGCAGCGGACTGAGCTCGACGCCGTCGCGTGGGCGAAGGAGTGTGTGGAGCGGGGCGCCGGGGAGATCCTCCTCACCTCGATCGATCAGGACGGCGCGCGCTCGGGGTATCGGCTGGATCTGACCCGGGCCGTCTCGGACGCCGTCTCCGTTCCGGTCATCGCCTCCGGCGGGGCCGGTCGCCCGGAGCACCTGCGGGACGCCTTCACCGAGGGGCGGGCCTCCGCCGCGCTCGTCGCCGGGATCCTGCACGACGGCCTCACGACCGTCGGTGCGCTCAAGCACGACCTGACCGGATGGGGCGTGAAGGTGCGGCCCGCTTCGCAGCGGGAGGCGGCGTGAGCGCCCTGACCGACCGCCGCATCGCCAGCGCGCCGGACCTCGATCGTCTGGCCTTCGACAAGCTCGACGGACTCGTGCCTGTCGTCGCGCAGGACGTCGACTCCGGCGAGGTGCTCATGGTCGCCTTCGCGAACCGTGAGGCGCTCGCGGCCACCCTGGAATCCGGTGCAATGCACTTCTTCTCACGCTCGCGCGCCACGCTCTGGAAGAAAGGTGAGACGAGCGGGAACGTGCTGCACGTCGTCTCGTTGCACGGCGACTGCGACGCCGACACGGTGCTCGCGCTCGTTCGACCGACCGGCCCCGCGTGCCACACGGGGGAGCGGACGTGCTTCGGTGCCGGCGCGGCACCCAACACCTCGGCCGCTCCCGCCAGGGCTGACGCGTCGGGGGCCGACGCTGCGCAGACCGCCGACACCGGCGACGTCCTTCGACGCCTCGACGCGACGCTCACCGCACGGGCCGCCGAGCGGCCCGAGGGCAGCTACACGGTGAAGCTGCTGGACGACCCGAATCTCCGGCTCAAGAAGCTCGGCGAGGAGACGGCCGAGCTGGTGGCCGCGCTCGCCACCTCGGACTCCGAGCGCGCCGTCGAGGAGACCGCGGACCTGCTCTACCACGCACTGGTGGCGCTGCGCGCCGAGGGGGTCGGGGTGGAGAACGTGCTCGAGGCGCTCCGGGCCCGGGCGGGCTGAGCACGGCCCGTGGCCGCCACCCTCCACGAAGAGGACGCGCTCGGCAAGGCGTACGACGCGCGCCTCATGCGTCGGCTCCTCCGGTACCTGACGCCGTACCGGTGGCACGTCGCGGGGGCGCTGGTGCTCCTCCTCTTCGCCTCCGGCACAGCGATCGTGGGCCCGTGGATCACGCAGCTCGTGATCGACGAGGCGATCCCGCAGGGCGACACCCGGCTCCTCGGCCTGCTCGTCGGCGCCTACGTCGGGTCACTCGTGCTGCAGTTCGGCTTCCAGTACACGCAGTCGCTCATCACGACATGGCTCGGCCAGTCCGTCATGTACGACCTGCGCACGGAGATCTTCGCGAAGCTGCAGGAGCTCGACCTGCGGTTCTACGACCGCAACCCGATCGGGCGTCTCATGACGCGCATCACGAACGACGTCGAGACGCTGAACAACCTCTTCAGCTCCGGCGTCGTCACCGTCTTCGGCGACCTCTTCACCCTCGGCTTCATCGTGGCGGCGATGCTGGCGATGAGCTGGGAGCTCGCGCTCGTCTCGTTCAGCGTGCTCCCCCTCGTCTTCCTCGCGGCGTTCGTCTTCCGCGCGAAAATCCGCCAGGCGTACCGGGACATTCGGGTGCGCATCGCGCGCATCAACGCCTTCCTCCAGGAGCGCATCACCGGCGTGGGCGTGGTCCAGCTCTTCAACCGCGAGGAGGCTGACGCGCGGCGGCTCGCCGAGCTCAACGACGACCACTTGCAGGCCCATCTGCGCTCGATCACGTACTACGCGCTCTTCTTCCCCACCATCCAGCTCTTCACCGCGATCGCGCTCGCGCTGATCATCTGGTACGGCGGCGCGCGCATGCTCGACGGCTTCGTCACCGTCGGTGTGATCGCGGCGTTCCTGCAGTACGCTCGCCGCTTCTTCCGACCGATCCAGGATCTGTCGGAGAAGTACAACTTGCTCCAGGCGGCGATGGCCTCGTCCGAGCGCGTCTTCCAGCTCCTCGATGAGGAGGTCGAGATCCGCGACCCGGCGTCACCCCGGAGCCTCCCGTCCGACGGCGGCGGCTCGATCCGATTCGAGAACGTGTGGTTCGCGTACGGCGAAACGGCGGAGGGCGAGCCCGACTGGGTCCTGAAGGACGTGAGCTTCTCCGTCGCGCCGGGCGAGAAGGTCGCGATCGTCGGCCACACGGGTGCCGGCAAGACGACGATCATCAACCTCCTGATGCGCTTCCACGACGTAGGCCGAGGACGAATCCTGCTCGACGGGGTTCCGATCGGCGAGGTGGCGCTGCCCGAACTGCGCGCCCGGATCGGCCTCGTGCTGCAGGACGTCTTCCTCTTCAGCCAGGACGTCGAGTACAACATCCGCCTCGGCTCGCCCGACATCCCGGAGGAGCGCATCCGCGACGCGGCGAACCGGATCGGGGCCGAGGAGTTCATCGAGCGACTCGACGACGGGTACCGGCAGCCGCTGGGCGAGCGCGGCGCGAACCTCTCCGTGGGCGAGCGTCAGCTCGTGAGCTTCGCCCGCGCGCTCGCCTTCGACCCGGACATTCTCGTCCTCGACGAGGCGACGAGCTCGGTCGACTCGGACTTCGAGGCGAAGATCGAGGCGGCCACGGACGAGCTCCTCACGGGACGCACCTCGCTCGTCATCGCGCACCGGCTCTCCACGATCCGGAACGCCGACCGGATCCTCGTCATGCACCACGGTCGGGTTCAGGAGGAGGGGAGCCACGAGGCGCTGCTCGCCGAGGGTGGGCTGTACGCCCGTCTACACGAGCTCCAGTTCGCCGTCGCCGGGAGCGGAAGCGGCTAGGCCGAAGGCGGCGGAACGGGCGGAACGGTGTCGCGGGCGATCGTGTCCGGTGGCAGGTCGGGGGCGGTCGGGAGCGAATCGATGGCGACCCCGGAGATCGAATCCGTCTTGATCAAGCGTAGCGAGTCCGTAGCGACCGAGTCCGGCTCGGGTGGGAGCGCCGCCACCGAGTCGATGACCGCGGCGCGCCGGGAGACCGGCGCGACGACCCCGGCCACCCGGATGAGCGGCTCGGTCTCGAAGCCCCCGGTGGGCTCGAGCGCGCCCACGGTGTAGCGGGTCGACGGATTCCAGATGATCCACTCCTGGATGCCCACGTCGTATGCGGCCTGGATCTGGGCGCGCACCTCGGGTGCACCGTAGAGAGGCTCGCCCAGGTTGAAGTCCTGGATCCACGGCCGGGTCAGCCCCGCCCCGTCGACTCCTTCGGAGCGCCGAAGCGCATCGACGAGCGCCCGCTTCACCACCTCGTACGGGTAGGCGTTCGGCGTCCCGTAGCCGAAGCTCCCCTCCCAGTAGTGGCTCGGATACACCATGGGCAGGGCGACGTCGACGACGTCGATGAACGTCTCCCAGAGCTGACCGAGGCCGATGTCCCGACGGAACGTCGTCGTGACTCCGAAGACGTCCGCCGTCGATCGCACGGGCAGGTCGGCGAGCTCCTCGCGGGCGTACGCGAGGAAGCCCCGGATCGCCTGGTAGCGGGGCCGTCCGTCCGCGCCGGGGAAGGTGGCGCGGGCGTAGTCGGACTCCGGCGCGTCGGGGAAGCGGATGTAGTCCCACTGGATCTCCGGGAAGCCCATCTCCGCCACCTCGCGGGCGAGCTTCACGTGGTACTCCCACACCTCGCGCGAGTAGGGGTTCAGCCAGAGGAGCTCCTTGCTGTCGATCCACACGCCGCCGGCCGTGTCCTGAATAGCCAGGTCGGGGCGCGCCCGTGAGAGCAACGGGTCCTTGATGACCACGATCCGGGCGATCGGATAGACCGCTTCCGCCTCCAGCCGATCGAGCAGCGCCGGCAGGTCGCGGATACGGATCTCTCCGGTCGCACCCACGCTGCGGAGCTCCTCGACCGCGGACGCGTGGCTCACGAAGCCCGTCGCGTCCTTGACGTCGATGACGAGGCTGTTCACCTCGGTGTTGCGCACGATCTCGAGGACCTCCTCCATCCGCCGGCTCGACCCGGCCGCCCACGCGTTCACGTAGAGGCCCCGCACGTGCTCCGGCCGCGCGAAGCGCGCGCCCTCGAAGTCCTCGCGGCGCGGCGGTGCCGGCGGATGGATCATCGGCCCCGACACCTCCATGTCCATGGGCGGCCGCGACGGACCGGTGCCGGTATCGGACGGTGCGGCGTGGAGGCTCGGGG